>NZ_JADEWJ010000042.1:0-18715 GCF_015207725.1 Synechocystis sp. LEGE 06083 | reverse complement strand
GGAGCCCCTCGGTTAAGCACAGCCAAGCACAAAATTTAGCTTGCTTTCTTAGCCATTATTCACAATTTTTGACCGCCCCATTCTTTCAGGAGTGCGATCGCCATGATCAACAACGAAGCCTTTAACCTATCCTTAGAGCAGAAATTTCAACTGCAGTGTTTGCAACAGGAATATCAAGAACTAGACCGGGAGCAGACCGTTAACTATTTACTGGAAACCATGCAACAAATCATGGTGCGGGATAACCTGATCCGGGATTTGATGAAAAACTCCCTCCTCCCCTAGCCTGACTCTGGTTTTAGGCATCAAGTAGGGCCGCAACGGAAACCTTCGATGAAATCAAACAATCTGACCACCTTGCTTGACCAGCCACAGAGGAGTTTCAAAATCGACGGTGACTGTCAACAATTATCGAAAATCAACAACCCTCACTCCTCACCGTTGACCGTATGTTGTTAAACATTGTCACTACATTGACTTTCGCTTTTTTGCTTTCCTAGCAGGCGGCCTGCATCTGGCGATGGCGCTGGGCTACCTGCCAACACTCTGTCACCAAATTATGCCAGGGGACCAGGACACTAAACTCAACTCCCACCTGCTCCCCGGTGGCTTGGAACATTAATTTAGTACACCTCACTTCATCCCGCGCCCGTCTTACCCGGTCAAGCAAATCTTGCTGTTGTTCTGGGGTGAAAAAAGCCAAACGCTGGCTTTCTAATAGCTGGCAGGAGCGGCTAAACCAGTGCTCAAAATCCTCCAATAGGGGCTCTAAGATGGTTTTGAGTAGTTCCTTTTCGTCCGGTTGGGGATTGATCATAGTGATGAAATGGGCTTTGGTTAAATAAAGTTTTCTGAGAATATCCTTTACATTTGTTTATATTTTAACCAAAATTGCTGAGATTATGCCAGGGGAGGGCTACTCCACAGCAACAAGGCGATCGCCAACTCACTGCCCCAGAGCATCAGAGTAAAGAGTAGTAGCAATAAGTACATCCATGGTTGGGAGAGGGGGCGCACATCTTGGGTATCAATGCCCGTATGTTCGCTCACCAGTTGGGTCAACCGATTAAAGCCCGCCACCCGCATGGGCAAAAGATAGGCTTTGTCTTGAGCTGGGGTAAGGAAATAGTAAACTAAGCCTCCCTGGCCCGTGGTGCGACATTTCAACGCAGTGACATCGGACCAAGATAATTGCCAACCGGATCGGAAAAATTTGGGTACCCAGCGGGGATAACGCACCGCAATTTCCTCCCCATTGAGCACTACCTGTTCCGCCAGGGCGGCCACCAACGCCCCTAAGCCCCCCATTAATCCAACGGTTAACAGCAGGGTAAGGACAGTATTACCTTGGGTGAGCTGGGCCAAAATGGGCAGTGGGACCGTCAGGGCCAGGTAGAGATTGACCAGGGTAATTTTAATCAGGGGCGAAAGGGGAAATATTTCCTGGCGATCTCCGCTTAGGGCGTTAACAGAGGAGGTGGACGCAGATGGTTGGGAAAAAGCAGATGGCATAAAAAGCTAAGGTCAAGAATGGTATGCTCTAGGCGAGGCAACAGCTAGGGTTAATAGTCGACAATGGCCACGCAACAAACAATTTTGGTCACTGGAGGGGCAGGTTACATTGGCTCCCATGGGGTGCTGGCCCTACAACAGGCAGGCTTTGACGTTCTTATCTACGATAACCTCAGCTACGGTCACAGGGAACTAGTGCAATCCCTCGGAGTGGAATTGGTGGTTGGTCACACTGGCGATCGGCAAAAACTAGACCAACTTTTTGCTTCGAGGGACATTGCCGCTGTCATGCACTTTGCTGCCTTCATCGCCGTGGGGGAATCGGTGCAAAAGCCTGACATTTACTACCAAAACAATGTAGTGGGTACCCTCACCCTCTTGGAAGCCATGCTAGCGGCGGATATTAAAAAATTTGTTTTTTCCTCCACCTGTGCGGTCTATGGCATGCCGAAGGAAATTCCGATGACAGAAAGCCATCCCATCGATCCCCTTAGTCCCTATGCCGCCAGTAAACGCATGGTGGAACAGATCTTGGCCGACTTTGACCAAGCCTACGGCTTAAAATCTGTCATCTTCCGTTATTTCAATGCTTCCGGGGCGGACCCCCAGGGACGTTTGGGGGAAGACCATAACCCTGAAACCCACCTTATCCCCCTGGCCCTCTTAACTGCCTTGAAAAAACGTCCCCAACTGGCCATTTTCGGTACCGATTACGACACCCCCGACGGTACTGCCCTCAGAGACTACATCCATGTCTGTGACTTGGCGATCGCCCATGTATTAGGGTTGCAATATTTACTAGAAGGAGGGGAAAGCAATATCTTTAACCTCGGTAACGGTAATGGCTTTTCCGTACGACAAGTGATCGAAGTTGCTAAAACGGTCACCGGACTAGATATTCCCTATCAACTATGTCCCCGCCGCCCCGGTGATGCCCCCATCCTAGTGGGGAGTAGTGCAAAGGCTAAACATGTCCTGGGCTGGAATCCCCAATACCCCGATTTACACACCATTATCGACCATGCTTGGCGGTGGCACCAAAAGCGTCATGGAGATTAAAAGAAAAAGCAATGGGGATAGTGATGTCTAAAAAACTGAAAATTTCAATTATTAGTTCATGTAGTGGGAACAAAAAAATAAATGTCAAAAGTTCTTAAGTTTGAGTGATTTTCAGAATAAATATCATTAAAAAAGAGAGCAGAAGTGGAAATATCGCTCTTTCCTGAGTTTGGGAGCCAATTGTTTAGCTTTACTCGATAAAATACTCACCAGGCGAAAACTTCAAGATTCTTCCAACGGCAAATATAAGGGCAAGACTTTTGATTGAATACACATCCGAAAAGGTTTGCCATCAAAGACTTCTAGAGATTCAGTTGAAAGTTTCCTGACTAGACTAATAAAAAACTGATAGTAATTGTTTACGCAGTCACCATGGCGATCGCCTTGAATAACATTTATAAATTAGGTACACAGTCCTGTCCTGTCACACCAGCAAAAAATTTTTCGCGCTACCATTGAGGGCAACAAAATCGGACTTGGGCAGTCTAGATCTGTCAATCCCTTTGGGAAAAGTTCTTATTTTGGCCAAGACCCATCTCTTTGGGGAACTTTGGCATTGTTGTTGTTGCCGCGAGGCGAAATTTTGTTATGCATTATACCTTTGACATTTTGGGGGTAACGCCGGTTTTCACCTTTTTTAACTATCAACAAGAGGTGGAAAATAATCCCCGTCGCAGTATGGCCTACCTAGGCAGTCCCGAATGCACTTTGGACGGCCTGATCCAAGCCACGGAATTAATTCCCGAAAAGCCCGATTGGGACTGGGACGCAGTGGTTAAAACCATGGTTAACTTTTGGCTACACCATGAACCCCATATCCAAACCTGGCGACGGGAAATGGCTAGTTTTAGTGAGGCGACTCTGCTGGTAGCCCGGGTTGCCAATACCCAAGTGCTCCGCCAAGAATTTGAAGCTCTGCTTTAGCAACGTAGGATAATGTTTGAACCGGATTGCCCATTTTCTAATATTTTCCATTGAGCTGGGTGAGTCCATTCGCCGTAACATTCTGATAACTTTGATTTTGTCAACAATCAGACAAGGCTAGGGTTTGTCTTCTCCAGTGTTGCAAGAGTTCAGAGAACAAATTTAGGAACTTTAATTTCCTCAACCTATTTTTTTGTTGTTACTTTGAGTTTGATAAAACCCATTTGCCAATCCATGGTCACTAGGGATGGGGTCCGCTTAGACAGTGATCTGTACTATCCCAATTCCGGCGGGCCATGGCCGGCCCTATTGATGCGGCAACCCTATGGTCGTCGTTTAGCATCCACCCTGGTGTATGGCCATCCCCATTGGTACGCTTCCCAGGGTTACTTGGTCGTTATTCAGGATGTGCGGGGTCGGGGCAGTTCCCAGGGAAAGTTTGACCTGTTTGCCCACGAAGTAGAAGACGGCGAAGATTGTCTTAATTGGGTTTCCCAGTTGCCCCAATGTGATGGCTCTGTGGCCATGTATGGCTTTTCCTACCAGGGCATGACCCAACTTTACGCTGCGGCCAATCATCACCCTTGTTTGAAAACCATTTGCCCGGCCATGGTCGCCTGGGATTTGTACCGGGATTGGGGCTATGAGAATGGAGCTTTTTGCCTACAAAATAACCTCGGCTGGGCCCTACAGTTGGCGGCGGATTCGGCTAAACGTCGGGGAGATGGGAAAACTTTTCACCAATTAATGAGCCTTGCCAAAAGTTACGATTTTTCTGATCTTCAACCAGCCCTTCCCGATCGCCTGGGGGAGTTGGCAGCGGATTCCTTTTACCACCAATGGATTAGTCAACCTCCGGAGTCGGATTATTGGCAACGGCGATCGCCGAATAAACGATGGCAAATAAGGAAAAAAACGGACATTCCAGTGTTGCAAATTGGCG
This sequence comes from Synechocystis sp. LEGE 06083, assembly GCF_015207725.1. NCBI lineage: Bacteria > Bacillati > Cyanobacteriota > Cyanophyceae > Synechococcales > Merismopediaceae > Synechocystis > Synechocystis sp. LEGE 06083. The sequence goes on along the minus strand of NZ_JADEWJ010000042.1, from coordinate 14,277 downwards.
GTTGGTTTGATCCCCATCTGCGGGGAAATTTGCGTTTATATGGGGCGCTGCAAAGATGTAATATTAAGCAAAAAATGGTGGTGGGGCCCTGGGGCCATTTTCCCTGGGGAAGTCGAGCCGGGGGGCAAAATTATGGTGAATCCGCCATCAGTGCGGTTGATCAGTTGCAGTTGGCTTGGTTTGATCATTTTCTCAAGGGGCAAGAACCCCGCTTTAATCCGGCCAAGTTAGAGTTATTTGACCTGGGCACTAAACAATGGCGATATTTAGCTGACTGGCCTGCGACGTCCCAAAGTTGGTTTTTGCAATGTTCCGGTTTAGGCACCACCCAGGGTAGTACTTTGACCCCTACGGCCCCCAATGAAAAATTAACTACCAGCATTACCGATGTATGGGTCCACGATCCCTGGCGACCCGTACCCAGTTGGGGAGGGCACAGCGGCTATCCCCAAGGGGTGAAGGAAAGAAGCCTAGTAGATGATCGCAGTGATGTGGTTACCTACACCTCTGAGCCCTTGAAGGAGAGGGTAACTATCTGCGGCACGCCCCAAATTTTGCTCACGGTGGCATCCGATCGCCCTAGTTTTGATGTGGCGGTGATTTTGTCTCAGGTTAGCAACACAGGAGAAGTGTGGGCCCTCAGCCATGGCTATTGTACTAATTTGGAAGAACAAGCCACGTTGGCAATTTTTCTCCAGGCAATATGTGCAACTCTGTCCGTTGGCGATCGCCTGCGTATCAGTTTAGCGGGGGCAAGTTTTCCAGCCTATGGAGTAAATCCTGGCACTGGTCAGGAGGCAGTTTTGGCAAATTTAGTTGGTCAACAAATTATTACCCTGGCTTTGGTTACCAATGGAACAACTCAAAATCATTTGCTGTTGCCCATTCTCCTAGGGGAGTGAAAAACAGGTTTTGACTCTCTAATGGCGATCGCCTGGCGGGTCTGTTTCCTCTACCACTCCAAGGCCGCCGCCACCGTGGGGAAATGCTCCATAAAAATTTTCCGGGCCGCCAAGGCAATTTCCCGGTGTTCCTTTTGGGTGGCCTGGTCACAACGGACACTGAAGTAGTGGATCCAACTACGCACAGAGCCCTTCATATACAAACGGGTAACAGTATTGAGGGGCAAAATAGAACGGGCACATTCTTTGGCAATGCCCTTGGTTAAGGCCTCTTCATAGAGTTGATAACTTTTGTCCCACACGTCAGCCTGGGCTTGGTTGAACCATTGCTTGGTGTTTTCATCAAAATCATCGAGGGAATTTTGACGGTTTTTCACATCCTGGCGGCGGGCTTCATAGCACTCATAGTCAGTAGCGCAGGAGTACCTAAGGCTAAACTCCTGAAAGCAGAACGATCGATGTCGCAAAATTTGGGGGGCGATCGCCCGGGTGGTGGTAATTTCCAGGGTCATATCCACCATTTCAAAAATGCTCCAATGGCCTTCCCGGATGCAAAATTGCAACAGCTTAGTGTAGTTGGGGTTTTCCTGGTTAGGACTAGAAACCCTAGCACAATAGGCAATTAGTCCCTCGGGGGAAAGGGGCTCCCCGTCAATGACAATTTCGGGTTTGGTGAGGGAAATGAAACGAACATCCATGGTTAAAAAAGGGCCACTATGGGGAGGAGGTTTACCGTTGGCCTTGGTCAAGGCAGGACAAAAGCAGCATTGCCCCCACAAAAAAATTCCCCAGCTATGGCCAACGGGGGACAACTTGGGGATATCAGCTTAGTTGTGGTCAAACAAGTTTTCTTAAGCAACCAGACAAAATGACAAGCCCCAGGGGCGATCGCCAGTTTATTTAAAACCAACCGCCGCTTGCCAAACAAAGGCCAAAGCCAGAAAGAAGAGGGGAATGATTGGCAGAACGTCCACCAGGGGGTCAAAAATCTGATAGGCTTCCGGCAATTTAGCGAGCAAATAAATTGTTTCCATTATTTGAGTTTCCTGACTGACAAAGAATAAAATCTTAATTTACGGTAAATCTTATCACGATGGCCCCTTCCCCCATTAGCCGTTTTGGCGAAATTTATGAAGCGGCGATCGCCTGACAGAGAGAGGTATTCTCGGAACCGTAAAGGTTCTGCATTCTATGGGCCAAACAACGGGTAAGTTTTTGGGAGCTAGCCTTGATGGTGCTGGGGTCGTAGTCCTTGGCGGCGATGCCCTGGCCAAAATTAATTTCCACCGCCGTTCCTTTGCCTGGGTAAGGGTCACTATAGGCGATGGTCACCGGAATAACTTTGATGTCAGTGTCGGGATTTTGCTTACAAACTTCCATGGCAATGCGCCCAACGCCCCGTTTGAGGGGATGGACGGTGTGTTGATCCCGAAAAATGCCCCCTTCAGGAAAAATCACCAACATTTCCCCTGCTTGGAGTAGCTGTACACTGTAGCTCAAACTGCTGATTTCTGGTCTTTTTACATCGATGGGAAATCCCCCTAGATGGCGAATAAACCATCCCTGTAGGCCCTGTACTTCCGTTACCGCCACCATAAAACGCAGATCCCGACCCGTTACGTTCCGGCCGGCTGCTAGGGAGAGCAAAATGGCATCCCAACGGGAACGATGGGTAGGGGCTAGAATGATCGGACCACTGGTGGGTAAATTCTCCTGACCATGGATGGCGATCGGGCCAAAATACCAATGCAAAAACTTCGTGCCCAGGGGATAAATCAATTTGATCAACCAGGGGGAAACCTGGGAAGGGCCAATGACAGCCGGGTCGATCGCCAAAGAAGAATGGGTCATGGTTGCAAAAGAATTTAGTTTTTTCCTCTGACGGGCAATTAACATAATGGTACTAAATTGCTTAACGCAGGGATTGGTCTCTATTTCCAAGTTAAATTAACTATTCTGGTTTGGGGACGAGCCATGGGACAGTTAAATAACAGTTGAACAACGAAATTTTTCCCACCATGTTGGGGGCTGAACCTTTCAGCTACAGTAGTTAGATAGTTACCTCGGGGACCATACTTGCCCTGTGCCCTGGCCCATTGCTAGAAATAATCATGATTAGCCTCGATCAAGTCAAACAACAAATCCAAGCCGCCCTACCCGATGCCGAAGTGATGGTCAATGACCTGGGGGGAGGGGATCACCTAGAAGCGGTGGTGGTGTCCGCCGCCTTTACCGGCCAATCCCGGGTTAAACAACATCAAATGGTCTATGGTGCCCTCAAGGATGCTTTGGCTTCGGAAGCAATCCATGCCCTGGCGCTGAAAACCTTTACTCCAGAAGCCTGGACCCTGGCCCGGCAGACTGCCTAGGTTTTTCCCCTCCCTCGAAAATTGACTCTATAAATTTAAATTGAGGGGTAAAATGGCAATATTTAAACAACATTGAAGTTGTTAAACTCGCACCCATCCCCATTTGTCCTTGAAGAGGAGTTATCTAATGAATCCGGAAACGAAAGCAAGAATTGATCAGTTAGTCACCACCAATAAGGTGATGGTCTTTATGAAGGGCACCAAGCTGATGCCCCAATGTGGTTTTTCCAACAATGTGGTGCAAATTCTCAATATGTTGGGCATTCCATTTGAAACTTTAGATGTGTTGGCCGATGCGGAAATTCGTCAAGGTATTAAGGAATATTCCAATTGGCCCACCATCCCCCAGGTTTACGTCAATGGTGAGTTTGTGGGTGGCTCCGACATTCTGATTGAACTCTATCAAAATGGTGAGTTGCAGGAAATGTTGGAAGTGGCCTTGGCTTCCTAATGCTCAATGTCTGGTGTATACCCTTGGCGATCGCCGTGGGGAGAAGCTCTCATTTATGGGGGGCTTCTTTTGCCCCTGCCGTTGGCCCATAAGATGGCGGAGACGGTGGGATATAATCGGACAGGCTTTAGCTGGGGCTTTGTTTGTACCTCAGCAATTTTGCCGCTTGTTCAACTACAACTATTGTTTAATCACTTAGAAATCAATTCCCATGGCACAAGGTAAAGGCAAAGGCTTCGGATTCGGCCTCGGTAAAATCAAGGAATTACAGGAAGCTTTCCAAAAAGCCCAACAGGTTCAAGAAGGGGCCAAAGTACTCCAGGAAGAACTGGAAAGAATGGAAATTCCTGGCAAAAGTGCCGATGGATTGGTGACGGTGTTGATGAGTGGCAACCAGGAACCCCTCAGTATTGAAATTGATCCCAGTGCCCTCGAAAAAGGCGTGGAAGGGCTATCGGCATCCATCACCGAAGCGATGAAAGCAGCCTACGCTGAGTCTACGGAAACCATGCGCTCTAAAATGGAAGAGTTAACCAGCGGTTTGAATCTACCCGGTATGTAGGTTTGCCGCCCTTGCCCCCAATCAGAGAGGGATCTGTGACTCGTATTCTTAAGCTCTCGCACCTTACCCCCCTACAATTAAACCAACTCAAACGTCGCTCGGAACAAAACATTGACCAAGCACTGGCGATCGCCAAGGACGTTATTGAGCAGGTGAGGACGGAGGGAGATGCGGGGGTTTTGCATTACAGCCGTCAGTTTGACTTTGCCGGGGCCACTGCGGACAATTTGCGGGTCAGTGAAGCGGAATTTGCCGAAGCGGAAAAGTTGGTGGACCCTGAACTACGTCGGGCGGTGGAACATGCTTTTCGCAACATTGAAAAAGTCCACGCTGGGCAAATGCCTCCCCCCATGCACCTAGCGGAGATTGAGCCTGGGGTATTTGCGGGGGAAAAAATTACACCTCTCCCCACGGTGGGTTTGTATGTGCCCAGGGGTAAGGGGGCTTTCCCTTCCATGATGCTGATGCTGGCAGTGCCGGCCAGGGTGGCGGGGGTGAAAAAAATTGTGGTCTGTACCCCTCCAGATCAAGAAGGTAAAGTGGAGCCGGTTTCTTTGGTTACTGCCCGCATGGCCGGAGTGGATGAAGTGTATAAATTGGGCGGTGTGCAGGCCCTAGCGGCGATCGCCTACGGCACGAAAACGGTCAGCAAGGTGGATAAACTCATTGGCCCCTGTAGCGTCTACGGTGCGGCGGCTAAAAGATTACTATCCGGCATTGTCGATGTGGGTTTACCGGCGGGGCCCAGCGAGTCCATTGTTTTAGCTGATGAAACCACTGACCCCAGGCTGGCGGCATTGGATTTGTTGATCGAAGCGGAACACGGCTCCGACTCGGCGGCGTTGTTAGTCACCCACTGTGAAAATTTTGCGGAAAAGGCGCTGGGCTATTTAGGGGAATACTTGGAAAAACTCCCTCCCTGGCGGAAAAAGTTTTGTGAAGATGGCCTAGGTTCCTATGGCGGCATTTTGCTCACTGAAAGTTTGCAAGCTTCCTTGGATTTCATTAACGATTACGCTCCCGAACATTTGCAAGTATTAACGGCGGACCCCCTCAAGTTGGTGGGCAAAATCGACAATGCCGGGGAAATTTTGCTAGGCAATTACACTCCCTCCTCAGCGGCCACCTATGCCATTGGGGTCAATGCAGTACTACCTACGGGGGGCTTTGCCCGTTCCTATTCGGCGGTGTCGGTGTTCGATTTCCTCAAGCGTTCTACCCTGGCCTATTTAACGGCGGAAGGTTTTGCTGGGGTGAAGGAAACGGTCACTACCCTAGCGGATTACGAGGATTTTCCAGCCCATGCCCTGGCCATACGGGAACGGCAAAATTTGCTTTAGTTTAGAGTTATTTACTGTCTCTGTGTAAGTCTTGAAAAAATCAACCGAGCTTTGATGTTTTGGTTGATATCAATCACTCTCACCGTTGGTGGATGTGAACCTGGTGATAAATGGCGTACTTTCGTTAGTTGTGTTTGACGCCGGAAGTTACGAAGAATCTAAGTCAGAAAAAGGATACTGACAAGTGCTGCCCTACTTCCTCGCGCCCCATGGTCAGTAGGGAGGCTAAAATTGGATTAGCCCGGTCTATTTTCTGGTTAGATTTGTGGCTAGGATGTTCTATCCGCTGTCCATTCTTGCAAGGATTTTTTTATGAAAGGTAAACCCGCCGTCCTCACCCAACTCCATAAGCTACTGCGTGGAGAGCTGGCCGCTAGGGATCAATATTTCATCCATTCCCGTATGTACCAGGATTGGGGTTTGGAAAAGCTTTATGACCGGATTAACCACGAAATGCAGGATGAAACGGCCCATGCCAGCCTGTTAATTGAGCGTATTCTCTTTTTGGAAGAAACCCCAGACCTTTCCCAACAGGATCCAATCCGGGTGGGGAAAACGGTACCGGAAATGTTGCAATACGACCTGGACTATGAATACCAAGTCATTGCCAACCTCAAGGAAGCAATGGCGGTGTGTGAACAGGAGCAGGACTACCAAAGCCGGGATCTGTTGCTGAAAATCCTAGCAGACACTGAAGAAGACCATGCCTACTGGTTGGAAAAACAGTTGGGGCTGATTGAAAAAATTGGTCTCCAAAATTATTTGCAATCCCAAATGGGCTAGGTTTGCTTGCTTGTGAGCAACGATGGCCCCATCGATCTCCCTATTTCAAGGCTTAGGGGTTTTAGGGGGGCGGTTTAGGGCCGGTTTTCCATAGCTAAAATCTACTCCACTAAAACTCTCTGTCAAGATCGGCTGGACAAAAAGTTCAAGGTCGGCCCCATTCCAGCCAGCGAATTGCCAGTTTTTCCCCCTGTTGGTGAACGATAACCGATACAGCTTCGAGAAAATCTTCCCCTTCAAGGGAAACATACACCCAGGCTAAATCATTAGCTTCCATGGGGGGATACTGCCACTCCGTGAGGAGGCACTCTGCCATGACGATCGCCCTCTGGATGGGGCCAGAACCATAGTCAATCATGGCCTCCACATCGGCTTTTAGAGTGGAGAGAGAATACTTTTGTTGGAGTGCAGGGCACAGCAGGCCGTGGGCCTCATCATAATCCCCCTGGGCGAGGTAGTTGCCAAATTGTTGAGCAGTGTTAATAGCTGGATTAGGCATTTGACAACATTTCAATGATATTTATCTTTACCGATTAATGATCTTTATCTTTACCGAGTGAAATCTCCCAACATTTTCACTTCTGGCTCTAATAAAATGCCATGGTGTTTTTCCACTTCTCCCTGTACATGGAAAATGAGGTCAAACACATCCTGGGCTTTAGCGTTGTCGATATTAACAATGAAGTTGGCATGACGTTGGGATACTTCCGCCCCACCAATGCGGTAGCCTTTTAGTCCCAATTCTTCGATTAGGCGGGCAGAGTAGAGGGGAGTGGGATTGCGAAACACACTGCCACAGTTGGGTTTGTCGTAGGGCTGAGTACTTTTGCGCTGATGGAGATTGCTGGTGGTGCGGGCCATGATTTCTTCCCTGGTAAATCCTGGCTTTAACTGGAAAGTGGCATCCACCACTAGGCGTCCGCCCAAATGTTTTTGCAAATTGGAAGTGCGGTAACTAAAACCCAGCTTTTCATTACTCAAAATTTCCAAACCGCCGTCGGGGTGCATTACCGTAGCTTCCACCAAGGTTTCCGCAGTGCATTGATTGTGGGCCCCGGCATTCATCACCACTGCGCCCCCCACTGTACCGGGAATGCCCACGGCCCACTCCAGCCCCTGCCAACCTCGTTTTGCGGCCTGCCAACCTACTTTGGCGATCGGTTCCCCAGCGGCCACGGTAATTAAACCTTGTTCTTCATCAAACTTGCTTTGTCGCAGATAACGGGTACTAACTACTAACCCGCCAATGCCCTGGTCACTGATCAACAGGTTAGAGCCGGCCCCCAAAAAGGTTAACGGTAAGTCCTGGTTTTGGAACCAGGTCAATACAGCGGCCAAGTCCTCCAGGGAACGGGGCGCCGCATACCACTCCGCTTTACCTCCCACCCGATAGGTGGTGAATTCCGCCAGACTTATGTGTGGTTGAATAATAGTTCCTGTCCCCGCCAAGGCGATCGCCGATGGTTCCATGGGAGTGGGACGGGTAGCGGGGGAAATAATCATGGCGGTTAGTCCGGAAAATTAGCAGGACAGAGAAAAATGGTCGCAGATAACCCTAGGTTAGCTTGCTCAGCCTAGGCACAGGCGGCTAACACTGGTGCAATCTGCTGATTGAGGTTGCCCGCCCCCAAAAATAGCGCCAAATCACCACTTTTTAGAACTTTAGGCAAAAATTCCCTCAATTCCGTCAATTGGGGCTGGTAAACCACATGGCCATGGTATTGTCCTACGGCCTTAGCCAAATCTTCCCCCTGGACGTTGTGGGGATTCTGTTCCCCGGCACTATAAATATCGGTTAAGACTACCAAATCTGCATCCTTAAAGGCAGTGGCAAATTCTGCCATAAAGGTGTGGGTCCGGCTGTAGCGATGGGGCTGGAAAATGGCCACTACCCGTTCATATTTTCCGTGGGTTACCTTTTGTCGGGCGGCGGCCAGGGTTGCCAGTAGTTCACTGGGATGGTGGGCATAGTCGTCAATGAAGGTAATGCCATTGCAATAACCTTTGCACTCAAAGCGACGTTTGGCCCCATTAAAGTTGGCGATCGCCTGGGCAATAACTGGGAAATCTAAACCGAGTAAACGGCCCACCGCCACCGCGGCCAAGGCATTACTAATATTGTGATCCCCCGGTAGGGTCACAGTCATGGTGCCCAAACAGACCCCCCGTTCCCATACCTCCACCTCATTACCATGGGCTTGACGCTTAATTTGCCGGGCTTGGTAATCCGCTCCGGAGCGATTTTCCAGACTGTAGGTGATGCTGGGGGAAAGGTGTTGCCGCACCACGTCACAATCGAGGCAACCGATCAGGGTTTGGCAATGGGACTCAAAACTATGAAAAATTTCCACCACCTCGGCCAAGGTGGAGTAATGGTCGGGATGGTCTAATTCGATGTTGGTAACAATGCCGATCTCTGGATGGTGTTTGGTCAAGGAGCCATCGGACTCGTCCACTTCCGCCACCAAATATTCCCCTGAACCAAGGTAGGCATTACCCTGCCAAGCATCCACCTCACCGCCCACCACAATGGTAGGGTCCAGTCCAGCTTCCTTTAACACATAGCCAATTAAGCTACTGGTGGTGGTTTTGCCATGGGTACCCGCCACCCCAATGCCCCGGGATTCCGCAATCATAGCTGCCAAAATATCGGAGCGGTGATAGATGGGACAATTTTTGGCGATCGCCCCTTGGTATTCCAAATTGCCTTCATTAATGGCAGTGGAGCACACCACCTGGGGCAGACAATGGGTTTGGTAGCGACCATTGCCGTTGACGCCGTTACTGGCTGATTCGGCGATCTGCTCTAGGGTCAAACCGGCACCGGAGGAACCAGTGGGCAAAGCCACCGCCGGGTTAACTTGCAGGGATTGAAAATAGTCTAAATTTTCCGGAACCTGTTCTTGGAAGATTTTTGCCCCCACCGACTCCAGGCGATCGGTAATATGGGTACGGCGCAGATCGGAGCCCGACACAGGGAGATGGCGTTTTGCGAGGACGTAGGCCAGAGCCGACATACCAATGCCCCCAATTCCTAAAAAATGGAAGGGACGACCACTAAAATCCACAGCACCCACAGCAACGCTCCTCACAAGCCATAAATGTTAACGTCTACAATCACCTGCCGGTTCACCGCACCTGTAATTGAGCGACATCATAACAAAAACTCTACCCCCAGGCATAGACAAAACCCAGAGTCCACGGTAAACAGCGACGGAGAGGAGGGGAAAAAGATTCCCACCCCCCTTTTAAATTCAGGATCTAAGTGTTCAGGCAATAGGATATGATTGGTGTCATTAATAATCCTTAAATGTACTGAGCTAAAACAGAGAGGGCAAGACGAACGTGACTAGAGTAGCAATTAACGGATTTGGACGGATCGGACGCAATTTTCTCCGCTGCTGGCTGGGGCGCACCGATAGCCAGTTGGAAGTGGTCGGCATCAACGACACTTCCGATCCCAGAACCAATGCTCACCTTTTGCGCTACGACTCCATGTTGGGTAAGTTGGATGCGGACATCAGCGCCGACGAAAACTCCATTACTGTCAATGGCAAGACTATTAAATGTGTTTCCGACCGGAACCCCCTAAATTTGCCCTGGGCAGAATGGAACGTAGACCTAGTCATCGAAGCCACCGGTGTTTTTGTTACCCATGAAGGGGCCACCAAGCACGTTCAGGCCGGCGCCAAAAAGGTTTTAATCACTGCCCCCGGCAAGGGTCCCAACGTCGGCACCTATGTGGTAGGGGTCAATGCCCACGAGTACAAACACGAAGAATACGAAGTCATCAGTAATGCTAGTTGTACTACCAACTGCCTCGCCCCGATCGCCAAGGTAATTAACGATAACTTTGGCATTATCAAAGGCACCATGACCACCACCCACAGCTACACCGGGGACCAACGGATCCTCGATGCTAGCCACCGGGATTTACGCCGGGCCCGGGCCGCTGCTGTTAACATTGTGCCCACCTCCACCGGTGCCGCCAAAGCCGTAGCCTTGGTCATCCCCGAACTGCAAGGCAAATTAAACGGTATTGCCCTGCGGGTGCCCACCCCCAACGTTTCCGTAGTGGATTTAGTGGTACAGGTAGAGAAAAATACCATTGCTGAACAGGTTAACGGGGTGCTGAAGGAAGCCGCCACCACTGGACTGAAAGGAATTTTGGATTACACCGATTTGGAACTGGTCTCCAGCGACTTCCGGGGTACGGATTGCTCTTCCACCGTGGATGGTAGTCTCACCATGGTAATGGGCGGTGACATGGTCAAAGTGATTGCTTGGTACGACAACGAATGGGGCTATTCCCAACGGGTTGTCGACTTGGCAGAAATCGTCGCTAAGAATTGGAAATAGATTATCCGACTGGACTATGGGCCTATCCCCCCATGGCTGACAACTAAAATAATGAACCATTTTGCCCAATCCTCCTTTCCCAGGGGGATTTTTCTTATCCATGTCCATGCTTGTCAGGGAAAGGCTTTCAGGGTTATGGTTTGAGGAGTATATTCTCCTTACCCCGGCGCAAATTTCCCCATGTCGTTTTTAACCTTTGATACCGAGTCCAACCAACGGAAAAGCTTTGAGTTGCCCGGTGCTAAGCCCCACTACAACCCCGATCGCCCTGGGCAGGTAAATCATATCTTTTTGGACTTGAAGATCAACCTGGCAGAACGGCATTTACAGGGGGTTTGTCGCCTTACCCTCACCCCGGTGCGCCCTGGTATTCAACAACTGGTGTTGGATGCGGTGGATCTAAAAATTGCCTGGGTCTTGGTGAAAGGAGTAAGTCAACATTTTGACCATGACGGCGATCGTCTGACCATTGATTTACTGCAACCGTTAAGCGTTGAGCCGGTGACCCTGGAAATTCAGTATGAGTTGAAAAATCCCCGTCGGGGCATCTATTTCATTCAGCCCGATCGCCATTATCCCGATAAGCCGGTGCAGGTCTGGACCCAGGGAGAAGATGAGGATTCCCGTTACTGGTTCCCCTGTTTTGATTATCCGGGGCAGTTGGCCACGTCGGAAATTCGGGTGCAGGTAGCCAAGCCCTATCGGGTGATTTCCAACGGCAGTTTGGTTGAGCAAAAAGACTTGGGCAATGAACAGGTTTTCCATTGGTCCCAAAGCCAAATTCACCCCACCTATTTAATGACTTTGGCGATCGGGGACTTTGCTGAATTGACCGATAGTTACGGCGATCTGCCAGTGCGCTACTACGTCGAAAAAGGTCGGGAAGCGGACGGTCAAAGGAGCATGGGCAAAACCCCCCGCATGATCGAGTTTTTTAACCAAACTTTTGGTTATCCCTACGCCTATCCCAACTATGACCAGGTGTGCGTAGCGGATTTTATTTTTGGCGGGATGGAAAATACTTCTACAACGTTATTAATGGATCGTTGTTTACTAGACGAAAGGGCCGCATTAGATAACCGCAACACGGAAAGTTTAGTCGCCCATGAGTTAGCCCACCAATGGTTTGGGGACTTGGTGGTGATTAAACATTGGTCCCATGCTTGGCTCAAAGAGGGTATGGCTTCCTATGCAGAAGTTTTGTGGACAGACCACGAATACGGTCAAGATGATGCCGCCTATTACCTGTTGGGGGAAGCAAGGAATTACCTAGCGGAAGATAGTTCCCGTTACCGCCGCCCCATTGTCACCCACGTTTATCGAGAAGCCATCGAACTTTATGATCGCCATTTGTATGAAAAGGGAGCCTGTGTTTATCACATGATCCGGACGGTATTGGGGGATGAGCTATTCTTTAAAGCTGTCCACACCTTTGTTAATGACCATGCCCACAGCACTGTGGAAACCATTGATTTATTGCGGGCCATTGAAAAAGCAACGGGCTTCAATCTACTTTGGTTGTTTGATCAGTATGTTTTTCGGGGTGGTCATCCCGAATTTAAAGTTAGCTATAGCTGGGACAATGATAATAAGTTAGCCAAGTTAACCATCACCCAAACCCAGGCTAAAGCGGATAGCGACCACAAGGATTTATTTAACCTAAAAATTCCCGTCGCCTTTAACTTTTTAGAAGGGGAAAAAGTAACAAGCCAAGTAATTCCCTTGCAACTCAAAGAACGGGAGCAAGTCTTTTATTTTCCCTTAACCCGTAAGCCAGATTTTATTAGCTTTGACCAAGGCAATAACTTCCTCAAAACGCTGGAATCAGCCTATCCCCTAGCGGAGTTAAAAGCCCAATGTACCCACGATGCTGATCCCATTTCCCGCATTCAAGCGGCGATCGCCATTGGCAAACAGGGGGGCTTGGAAGCGGTGGAGTTTTTAGGCGAAAGGTTACAAACTGAGCCTTTCTGGGGCGTAAGGGTAGAAATTGCAGAACAATTAGCGGGAATTAACCTAGAGCAGGCAGGGACAGCCTTAATCACAGGTTTAAGCAATAATGACCACCCCAAGGTGCGGCGGGCGATCATTGCTTCTTTGGCCAAGATCAAAACCTCTGCCAGCTATGAAGCGATCAAAAAATGTTTAGCCCAGGGGGAAGCGAGTTACTATGCAGAGTCAGCGGCGGCTAGTGCCCTCGGTGCTTTGGGGTCTGGTCTACTCAAGGACAATGAAGGGGAAATTGTCGAACAGTTAACAACGGTTTTGCAAACTCGCCCTGGTTGGAATGAAGTTGTCCGTTGTGGGGCGATCGCCGGTCTGAGTCAACTAACCACTTCCCCGGCGGCGGTGGACGCAATTTTGCCCTATACAAAAAATGGTACCCCCCAACCCCTGCGTTTAGCTTCTATCCGGGCGTTAGGGGCGGTATCCGTGGGGCAATCCCCCGAAAAATTAACGGAAATTCTAGAGCAACTAACGGCGATCGCCCAGGAAGAATTTTTCCTCACTCAAGTTTCTATTACTTCTGCCCTCGGTCAAATGGAAACCCCCAAGGCGATCGGTATTTTGCAAAATTTGGCCAACCAAACCCCCGATGGCCGGGTACGACGTATGGCGGAGGAAGCGGTGAAAAACGTCCAAGCCAAAATCGGCAGTGACGAAAAAATCAAAGATCTACAAACGGGCTTGGAGAAACTCCAACAGGAGAATCAAGATCTCCAGAGTCGTCTTGCTAAATTAGAAACCCAATTTGCCCAGACTTCTGCCAAAAAAGAAGATCAGTAGGACTAAACACTTCTATTCACCCTGATGGGCATAAAGCGTCTCCCCCATATCAAATGCCTTCAGACAGATTAATCTGCTCCATTTCACCCAGGGTGAAATCGGCCCAATCTTGATCAAATTTTTGGGCTTCCTGGGACTCTTGCTGATAAAAAATCAACAATCGCTCTTCAAGACGGCGTTGATACCAAAGTCTTAATCCATTGGTGCCATGCAGTTCATCACTTTTCTCTGTTTAAATCAACTTGTCATTAAGCAACCACAACCGGGGTCAGATGGTAAATACGAGCAAGACCAGAAGCGGTTTTAATATCATTTTGGCGCAGGGCTAATCTGAGTTGATCAAGTTTTTGCGCTTCTGCGAGAGATAGGTAGGGTGACCAATCATGGCTAGTGTAGGTTAGTACAACTTGAATTTCTGCCATATAGTCACCTTCATGAATAATTTTTGTTTGGACTTTGGTGTTCATAATTTTCTGGATTTGTAGTCGTTTTCCCATTTGTTATCACTGGGCCGGTAGGCAGTGATTAACACGGCAGGGGAGTCTGAATTTTGGGGTATTCCCCCAACCGTATGAATAGGTAGATTTTGTGAATCCCTCTGTAAAACAAGAACGCAGGTTCCTTTTTGATAATTGGGATAGTCTTCTATGACTTCAGCTTCGTTCACACCCACCATAAGGTCATTTACAAAAATGCCGTTGCGGGCCAGGGCGATCGCCAGTCC
>NZ_JADEWJ010000380.1:0-2693 GCF_015207725.1 Synechocystis sp. LEGE 06083 | reverse complement strand
GGTAAAGGAAACTTCATAGCCTATCTGGGTCTTGCTAGCCTCGATCCAGGCATCCGGAGTGTAGGGCAATACCTCCCGTCGAAAGAACGCCTCTATCCCCCCATCTTCTAACAACGGAATCTGCTCGCTGTCCCGTAAATTACTATCAGGTTCATACTCCACCACACAGAGCTTGCCGCCAATCTCCACCTCGAACAAACCGTGGAGTGGGTCAGGCTGAGTCCCCTTCTTGTGAATCTTCTTGATAATTGGCACCCCTTCCTCGGTAACCCTACTTTCAGTTTTGAATGCCTTAATTTCGGCGGCTTTGTAAACCCGCTGGGGATCTGCCCCCTCCACCCGCAAAGGACGGTCTACAGTCACCTTCCAGTAGCCAAAAGCTTCATTGGGGAAGATCTTGGATTTCTCTGTCTCCACTGGATGAAGCACCAAATCCACAATGGTACCCATCTGTTCCTCGGAGAACTCGCAGTTTTTCTTGCCGAGGTTACGTCGTAGGGGCACATACCATTCTGTTGCATCGATAAGCTGAACCTTACCCTGGCGTTCCTTGCTCTTACGATTAGTCAATAGCCAGATGTAGGTGGCGATGCCAGTGTTGTAAAACATGTTCTCCGGCAGGGCGATGATGGCCTCCAGCCAGTCGTTTTCGATGATCCAGCGGCGGATATTACTTTCGCCCTGGCCCGCATCCCCTGTAAAGAGCGATGACCCATTGTGCACCTCGGCGATACGGCTACCTAGGCTGGTGCTGTGCTTCATCTTGGCTATCTTGTTGACCAAGAACATTAACTGCCCGTCTGAGGAGCGGGTAATCATCTTATATTCTGAGTCACCACCGTGCTGGGTGACAAAGCGTGGGTCTTTGATGTCTCCCTTACCCCCCAGGCGCTCCAGGTCAGTCTTCCAGCTCTTGCCGTAGGGAGGGTTAGACAGCATGAAATCGAATTCCTGCGACGGGAAAGCATCGCTGGAGAGGGTGGAAGCATACTTCATATTCTCCGCCTCAGCCCCTTCACCCTTGAGGAGTAAATCGGCTTTGGAGATGGCATAGGTCTCAGGTTGTACTTCCTGTCCAAAGAGGTGGATGGAGACCTCCTTGCCATGGTTCAGAGCCAATTCAGCTAGGCGTTCCTCCGCCACCGTCAGCATACCGCCGGTACCACAAGCCCCGTCATAAACTAGGTAGGTACCGGATTCAATCAAGTCGGCGATCGGTAGAAAGATCAGGTCAGCCATAAGCTTAACCACATCACGGGGGGTGAAGTGCTCACCCGCTTCTTCGTTATTCTCCTCATTAAAGCGACGGATCAGTTCCTCGAAGATGGTGCCCATAGAATGGTTATCGAGTGCCGGAAGCAGCTCCCTACCTTCCATATCCTCCAAGGGCTTGGGGCTAAGGTTGATACGGGAGTCGAGGAACTTCTCCAGCAGGTGTCCGAGGATATCTGCCTCGATCAGCGTAGGAATCTGGTTGCGGAACTTAAACTTGTCGAGGATCTCCTGGACGTTAGGTGAAAAGCCATCTAGGTAAGCCTCGAAATCAGCCTTGAGCTGCTGTTGCTTAGCCCGATTCTTTAGGTCACGCAGGGTAAAAGGTGAGACATTATAAAAAGCCTCCCCGGAGGCCTGACAGAGAGCCGCGTGCTGGTTAGCAATCCCTGCCGCATCCAACTGACTCTTCATACCGAGGACTTTTTCCTTGCTCGGCTCTAAAAGTGCGTCGAGGCGCCGGATGACCGTCATCGGTAGAATCACGTCACGGTACTTGCCCCGCACGTAGACATCCCGCAGAACATCATCAGCAATGCCCCAGATAAAGTTAACGATGTTGTTGTGGCTTACAGGGTTCATAGATTCGCGGTGTCTTGGCTGTCTTCTATTCCACTAAGAAAAGTTAAGCTCCAGCTAGTCAATACCTTAAGCATTGCCAGGGATCTTAATGGCAGTAATGTTCTCCTACTTTCCGCTTTTACTAGCTAATGCCCTAATTCTAGGTGAGTTTGGTACAACCCTAGTGGAAGTACTTTGTAGGGAATAATTAGTGCTCCTAGTACTGATCTTAATTCTGTAGGATACATACCCCATGCAGGAACGGGGTGGATCGAAGTCCCCTTTTGGGCGTAGGTGACGGTGATGGCAGGAATGGCGATCTCTTTACTCATTGGAGATGTTTATCCATGCGCTCCGGGGCGTACATCTCGGCGATCGTAGGGAGAAAGTAATACTCTCGGGTAAGGAGGATGTTTTCCGCGCAACGGGTAAGATCGAGTTTATCTTGTTCGGTGAGGGTAAGGGCAGGGACGGTGTTTCAGTGCAGGGTATTGGAGTAGCAAAAATTGGTTCTCATGCGGAAGCAGACTGTACCGATCCAAACCCGGTGGATGCGGGAGGCTATCAGTGCCATATTACACAGTGGGGTAAAAACCAAAGTTGTCGAGCGTAATGAGGACATTTTAAACCGGCAAGACTCGCCTACTTTAGCTGTCTCAAGGGGTGTAATGGTAGCCGGCTTGTAGAAAGTAGACGCTGTCATCCTTCGCCTGATAAACCAAACGTTGTTCCAAGTGGGAGTGTCAAGAAATTTGTGTAAAGGGGAAATTAGAAAAGAAAAGAATTAGGGTGTTCAATAGCAAAACAAGCAAGAGCCGCCTTCCAATGCTGGATGGGCATAGTCCATTTGCGGCAAATAC
>NZ_JADEWJ010000379.1:0-2751 GCF_015207725.1 Synechocystis sp. LEGE 06083 | reverse complement strand
CATGGAAGTCTGGGAAAAAATACCACTCCGGCTATGGCCATGGGCTTCATTGACCGCCCTGTCGAAATTGCAGAAATACTTACCTGTAGAGGCTTTTGCCACTTCACTCCTTAAAAGGACAGTGCCTGGAATTGCTATTCACCGCATTGAAAAAGGCCATGACCGTAGTATTTCTTACACAGAAAAAGAAATGGCGATCGCCGCAGAACGGGACATTGAGGTTCGATGAATGGCGCAAAAATTTATTCCCAAAATCTTGTTAGTGGAAGGAAAGGAAGATCAGCGGGTCATTCCCTATTTGAGGGAAGCTAATGGCGTTGATTGGCCAAACAAAAATCCACTGGTCAAGATAGAAGATTGTAATGGGTACGAAAATTTAGCTAATCCTTTTGAAATCCGAGCTTATCTGAAATCTGGGATAACTCACCTAGGAATTGTTGTCGATGCCGATGATGATATTACCGCTAGATGGCAGAGTTTAAGAAATGCCTGTTCTTTGACGATCGCCAACACTGAGTTCCCAGAATCTCTTCCAAAAACAGGTTTGCTGCATACAGTCGACAATAAAAATATAAGTCAAAATCCAATTAGGTTTGGTATTTGGATTATGCCTAATAACCAGATGCGGGGGATGCTAGAGACTTTTCTTGCGTACCTGGTTCCAGATGAATCAGATGAACTTTGGACTTTTGCCAAACAATCGGCCCAAACGGCAAAAAAACATAACGCACCATTTACGGGTGTGCAGACAGACAAAGCTAATATTTATACTTGGCTCGCTTGGCAAGATCCTCCCGGAAGGCAATTACACGATGCAGTTAAACAAAAAATCTTCGTACCAACAAGGCATAATGCCCAGGCTTTTGTCGATTGGTTTAAGTTGCTGTACGAGTTGTGAAATTTGACACGAAAAAATTACGGTTGAGATTCTCAATATCCTAGGATTAGGCAAAGAAACTTCCTCACTTCTTTTTCAGTCTTGGGGTTAGGGATGAATTGCCCTTACTAGTCCATAAACATTACTGTCTAGACGGAGAGGTAAATAATTGCTCCGCATACTTTTAAGAATTGCCCACGCCATCGATCAATTCACCGCTTGGATCGGCAAATTCACTGCTTGGCTGGTATTAGCAATGGTACTAATAGGCGGTTGGAATGTGGTGGGGCGCTACCTTGGTCGCTTAGTGGGCCAGAATTTAGCCTCCAATGGTTTGCTGGAAGCCCAATGGTATTTATTTGACCTAGTTTTTCTCCTAGGTGCGGCCTACACACTACAAACTAATGACCATGTGCGAGTGGATATTTTCTACAAATCCCTTGGCGATCGCCAGCGGGCCTGGGTGAATTTATTGGGCACTTGTCTATTTTTATTGCCGTTTTGTGGGCTGGTGATTTTTTATTCCTGGGAATCGGTGCTCAATTCCTGGCAAATTTGGGAAACTTCCCCGGATCCAGGGGGATTACCCCGTTATCCCATTAAAACAATGATTATTGTCGGTTTTGTCCTACTGATCCTCCAAGGCATTGCGGAAGGAATTAAAAATCTGGCGATCGCCCTTGGCCATGCTGATACGGAGGTTAGGGATTAATGGTTGACTACGACTGGTTAGGACCAATGATGTTTGTGGGGGCATTGGTCTTCCTGGGCTGGGGCTATCCCGTTGCCTTTTCTCTGGGGGGAGTGGCGATTTTATTTGCCATTATCGGTGCAGCCTTGGGTTCCTTTGACCCTATATTTTTGTCCGCCATGCCCCAAAGGATTTTTGGCATTATGGCCAATGGCACCCTCCTGGCCATTCCCTTTTTCATTTTTTTGGGATCCATGCTGGAGCGGTCTGGCATTGCCGAACAACTACTAGAAACCATGGGCATTATCCTGGGACATTTGCGGGGAGGCCTTGCCTTAGCAGTGATTCTGGTGGGCACTATGCTAGCGGCGACCACTGGGGTTGTGGCGGCCACCGTGGTCGCCATGGGCTTAATTTCTCTACCCATTATGTTGCGCTATGGCTACAGCAAGGAACTAGCTTCTGGGGTAATTGTTGCTTCAGGCACCCTTGGACAAATTATTCCTCCTAGCGTAGTTTTGATCGTTTTAGCAGATCAATTGGGAGTTTCCGTGGGGGATCTATTCATTGGATCTCTCTTGCCTGGGTTGATGATGGCCGGCAGTTTTGCCATCTATGTCCTCATCATCGCTTGGCTTAAACCAAATCTAGCCCCCGCCTTGCCGGCCGAAGTTAGGAACATTGGGGGTCAGGAATTACGCAGACGCATAGTACAGGTGATGCTGCCTCCCCTAGTTTTGATTCTATTGGTGTTGGGCAGTATTTTCTTTGGCATTGCTAGTCCCACCGAAGCGGGGGCCGTGGGATCCATCGGGGCGATCGCCTTGGCCTTGGCTAATCAAAAGTTAACTTGGCAATCCCTCTGGCAGGTGTGTGACGCGACCCTACGCATTACTAGCATGGTGATGTTAATTTTGTTGGGCTCCACCGCCTTTAGTTTGGTGTTCCGGGGGCTAGAAGGCGATCGGTTTATGTTTGATATTTTAGCCAATTTACCCGGCGGTCAAATGGGCTTTCTAGCCGTAAGTATGTTGACCATTTTTATCCTGGGATTTTTCATTGACTTTTTTGAAATTGCCTTTATTGTTCTGCCCCTGTTTAAACCGGTGGCGGAAGCCCTAAATCAAGATTTAATCTAGAATGGGATAATTGTGGGGGATAACCTACAAACCTCATTTCTCAC
>NZ_JADEWJ010000378.1:0-2768 GCF_015207725.1 Synechocystis sp. LEGE 06083 | reverse complement strand
GCCGGAGTTTGCTCAATGACAATAACCCCTTCCATGGCCGGGGTCCAGCCACCGGGAAGACTAGCAAGGCGATGCATAATAGTTGAAAATATATGGAAATAAATCTATGAACTAGCAGGGACTAGCAAAATAATTTTCTTAAAAAAACCTTAGATCTTTAAAAATACTTAGATTTTGACGAGTTAGGCAAAAACCTAGGCATGATAGAAAAAGAAATCCATGGGGCTTGGTCCTTGAATGCCGCTGCCCAGTCTACGTTCAATTCGGCATGCTACCTGCTTTTTCCCCCATTTTCCGTCGACTTTTACCTGTTGTCACCTTTGAACGCTTGCTCCGTTTTTGGCGTACCATGGCCCAACAAACAGGGGATGGGGTGCAGTGTTTTGTGGGGGATTTACCCAGCAGTTTGAAACCTTCCCCTGGACCATCGGTGCTTGATGCCGAGGTCGACCACCGTTTTGCACTCCTCGTTAGTCCAGGGCAATGGGCTTTATTGGAAGGAGAACAAATTTCTCCCCATCATTATGCGGTGTCGATCACCTTTGCCCAGGGCATCATCGAAGATTTTATCGACAAGCAAAATTTGCCCGTCGTAGCAGAGGCTATGCCCCACCGGCCAGAGGAACAGTCTGGTCCCAGCATCGCCGAACAATTGACCCTGGGTCTACTGGAAATTCTTAACAGTGACAGCACCAGCTTTTCCCCAGAGCCTTCCCTCCAGGACAGCCTGCAGGCCAGCCAGGTAAAGGTGCTCAGCCAAGTCATTGCCCAAATTCGTCAAAGCTTAGACTTGGCGGAAATTCTCAATAAGGCCGTGACGGCGGTGCAGAAATTTCTCTTTGTGGATCGCCTAGTTATTTACCAATTCCATTACCATCAGCCATCCCTTGCTTCAGTGGGGGAAGAGCCCACGTCAACTCCTAAGCCCCGCCAGCAATATGGAGAAGTAACCTACGAAGCACGGCGATCGCCAGAAATTGACACCATGCTGGGAATCATGACTGAAAATGATTGTTTTTCCCAAGTCCTCAGTTACGAACAAAAATACCTCAAGGGCGCTGTGGTGGCAGTCAATGACATTGAAAACCACTACTCTTCTTCCTACTGTTTAGTCGGACTGCTGCAACGCTATCAAGTACGGGCTAAATTAGTGGCTCCCATTATCGTTGAAGAGCAGCTTTGGGGTTTGTTGATTGCTCACCAGTGTCACCATCCCCGGCAATGGTTAGATAGCGAAAAGAATTTTTTGGGTCAAATTGGTGAACACCTAGCCGTGGCGATCGTTCAGTCCCTACTGTACAGTGAAGTGCAAAATCAGAAAAATAACTTTGAAAAACGGGTAATTGAACGGACCAAGGAATTGCGGGATACGCTCATGGCGGCCCAGGCTGCCAACCTCCTTAAAAGTCAATTTATTAATAATATTTCCCACGAATTACGTACTCCATTAACTAGTATTATTGGTCTTTCTGGCACCCTATTGAGGTGGTTTGACCATCCCACCTCTTTGCCACCGGCCAAGCAACAATATTACCTGCTGAATATCCAAGAAAATGGCAAAAAACTGTTGAATCAGATTAATAACATTATCCAACTTTCCCAGCTTGAATCTGGTCAAACAGCCCTCAACATTCAATCCTTTTCCCTACACACCCTAGCCCAGACCGTGATCCATTCCCTAATGGGGGTAGCGGTTAAGCAACAAATCAATTTAGAGCTAGACTACCAGATTAATTTAGGCCAGGATCAATTTTGCGCTGACCAGGAAAGGCTCGATCAAATTCTGACCCAATTACTCAACAATGCACTGAAATTTACCCCGGCAGAAGGCACAGTTATCCTCCGCATTTGGAAAGAAAAGAACCAGGCTATTTTTCAGGTGGAGGATACAGGCATTGGCATCAATGAACAACAGTTGCCGGTGTTGTTTGAAGCCTTTAAGGTAGTTGGAGACAGCTACACTAGCTTTTATGAAACCGGTGGGGTGGGTCTCGCTTTAACCAAACAGTTGGTGGAGCTCCATGGCGGTTACATTGAAGTCGAATCCAGCCCAGGACAGGGGACAATTTTCACCTCCATAATTCCCCAACAGAGTTTACCCCTAGCCACCAAGGGACCAGTCCAGGATAAGTTGGATGCGGTTATGCCCTTTAATTCCAGTGTGATCGTCATTGAACAGGATGAGGAAATTGCCACACTGATTTGTGAATTATTGACTGTGGCTAACTACCAAGTCATCTGGTTAATTGATACTACCAATGCCCTGCAACAGGTAGAACTGTTACAACCGGGTTTGATTATTGTGGATGGGGATTTTGCCGATGTCACGGAAGTAACCAGGGGAATTAAAAAGTCCCGGCGCATTAGTAAAGTTACAGTTTTTTTGTTGAGTGAGTCCCTATCCTCAGCGGAGTGGCAAGCGTTGTCCCAAAAGGGCATTGATGATTACTTGCTTAAACCTCTCCAGCCCGAATTACTTTTGCAACGGGTGCAGAGCATCCAACAGGAACCTCTCCGCTAAATTTGTTGATGGTTAATACTTTGACTGTGGGCAGATGTTTTTTGGGGTTTCTATCCTCGAAATACCGGTAACATATTAAGATTGAGGGGAGTTGCAGGAAAACCGATGAGTAAATTTGATAGCGGATTACCCAGTGTCCGCCAAGTACAGCTTTTGATCAAGGATCAAACCCCGGTGGAAGTCAAACTACTAACGGGGGATTCCATCTTCGGTGTTATTCGTTGGCAAGATAGCGATGGCCTAGGGC
>NZ_JADEWJ010000377.1:0-2775 GCF_015207725.1 Synechocystis sp. LEGE 06083 | reverse complement strand
CTAACATTATTATCAATTAGGAAAGATTTTGTTAACAATGCCTTTTTCTTTCTATTTTTATCAAAAGCTGTAAAATCCCAGCTTTCAAAAATATCAAAAACATCTTTAGCTTTTACTCCATTACTAAACTGGTCAGCAGGTGCACACGGTATATGCATGCTTTCGCAAAGCTCTTTAGTTCTTGTATCAATATAAAGACAAATAGCGGGGGTACCCGCCTGTATTGCAGCCTGAATGCCATGAATCCTAGTGCCTACCACAAACCCTTTTTTGGAAAGATCTATAAACCATTGAGCTACCGAGGTATACACAGTGCTTTTTGATAAAAACCAAGCAACCATCTGATGCTTATCAAGATTAGGAAACCAGCGCCTCCTAATTAATTCAACCTTGTCTTCCTCATCAGAAACATCAAAACCTAAAGACAACTTAATCAAGGTTTCAGGGTGTTGAATAATATAATCAGCAGATTCTTTATCTACTAGATCAATCAAAGACCTTTCTAGTAATGAGTATTTATCTTTGAAAGGATTACCTGCAGAAACTGACATAGTCTTCTGCATTTCCTCAAAAGAAGTGCTGTCGTATTTCCTTCTTATTTCAGCACCCAATGATTCGCTAGGATTGATTAAAAGTGAGGGGCAGCCAAGGATCTCATAATTATTTGAAAAACCAAGCCTATCTAAAACTTTTGCAGTAACATGACCTCTTATAGATATATTCCGCGATTCTTTCCCATTCGTTACACGATCTAACCATTCCACAGTTCCTGAAGGCACATGCTTTTCAGGCGCATCATCATTTAAGTCAAACTGCCCACCTAACCCTAATACCACTATTGGCTTTTCAACACCTTTTATTTTAGGGCCGCTAACACTAAGATCAACATGCTTGCCCAGATGATTTGCCATTGGGAGCAATAAACCTTTTGTATTATTGTTCTTATTTATAACTCTACAGTCACTCCCCCAAGAGAAATTATGTGATGTTGTTTGGGCTACAATTTCCGCAGCGTAATTAAACAACAAATTCCCGGTGTTAAGAGAATAATTTCTTTTGAACATATTAATGTCATAAGGTACTAAATTATTTGCACCACCTAGACCCATCAATGTAAACTTTTCCATCACTTACCCTTTAAAGAAAGATTATAAATAAAACCCGATTTTAACATCTTGAGCTTCATTAGTAATATCCATTATGGTCATTAGAATACGCCCACTTCACCATCTCATCTGAACATATCTGAGAGACAGTTTCTTCAAGACCATTCATATTTTCATTACCACCTGAATAATTTGACTTTTGAGGAGATTTGCTAGCAATATAGCCATACACTTCCTCACTATCAATTTGTAGAACTTCACTCATTTTATCAACCAAGCCAGCAGCTGCTTCTCCACGCAAATCATGCTGATCAACTTCAATATACGATCCTTCCGGGAGTTTCCGCCTGATCTCTCGCCAACTCTGCATCACCTCTACCCACTGTTTTGCATGTTGCTCTACGGTAAGATGTGGGAATTTAACTAATCGAGATTTAACATTCTCGTATGCGCGCCGTTTACAAAAAACGTATTTTGCTTCTGGCCATATCTGCTGGATATTGGGAATCGACTTCAGCATGTTACGGCCAGGCGTCTTGTCAACAAAGTACCCGCCTGGCTGCCAGCTGGCATATAGCTCTTTAATTTGCTGACTCATTTTAACTTTAACAAGCGCTGGGCTAATATCATTGATAAAAGTGCCCTTGTCATTGCGAGTATGATATTTTCTGAAATACTCGCTAATGGTGTCTTCCATTTTTTTAGCAAGAAATAAAAAATGGTGCTCACCATAGTTTTTTGCGCCTAATGCCTCACGAAGCGCGTTACCCACTGCAGTTGTTCCAGCGCGCGGCGACCCTACTACGAAAATAGGCTTAATAAGCACCTCATCACGAATATAAGCGAGATCCCATAACCTAGCTTTTATATTTCGACCTTCAAGTAAACAAAACCGAAGCACATACTCATCATTTTCCAAGAAATGCAAAGGAAAATTAATTTTGTAACGTGCTTCAGCAGCTTGCTCCAGGTCAGGATACTGCTTGTGAACATCTTCACTAGGCAGAAAGCTCACGGTTTCGCACTGCAAGACCTCGCCCCCCTGGATAACTTGGAGCTGAAGAGACTGCCTTCCTTCAACAATATCAGGTACCACCCAGCCCGGTACTACCAGCGAGTCTTCAGGAGTAAAATAGCCATAGCTAGGGCCACGATAATTGTGCTTGCCAGCGAAATCATGTTGATAATCAAAAAATCCCACTCGGTAGCGGGGCGAAGAGGACACTTCTTCGGCATGCTGCTTATAAGATTCAGTCATCAAGTCACAACCTCTTCAGTTTGGGTGTAAAGATCAAGATGCTTTTCGGTAATCTCGCTCGCCTTCGGATACGCTGGCAGCGTTGTTCTAAGCTCTTCAAACAGCACTGGCTCGTCCAAAATCCGCTTTATAACGCCACTCAGAGAAACGCTGTCACGGGCGCGGTAGTTCAACCCACCCTTGCCTGGTTGCACCTTCTCTGCCATACCGCCGATATCTGGAGTAATAATCGGACGACCAAACTTAAAGGCCTCCTGAATCACTAATGGGGAGTTCTCCCACCATACCGACCCCATCACCACCCAGTCGACTTCACCCATTAGCCGTCCCATCTCATGGGGTTCATAAGGGCCATGAAGATGGACGGTGCCCTTCAGTTTCTTAAGAAGCTTGTGAATCTTATCTTGAAAC
>NZ_JADEWJ010000041.1:0-18916 GCF_015207725.1 Synechocystis sp. LEGE 06083 | reverse complement strand
GAGCAGGGGTGGGGCGGGCCGGAGATGCAGCGCCGGATTTCTCCTGTTTGTGGTGGATTGCTAAAATCTTTTGTTGCTTGGGATCTGACTTATCCTCTTTCGACTCTGGCTTAGCGGCCACTCTAGGCTTCTTTGGTTGCTGGGGGGTGAATTTTTCGGCCGCCGCTTTGATGCGCTCCGCATCGGATTCACTAATGGTACTGCTGTGACTTTTGGCGGCCACGTTGAGCCGTTCGCAGATGTCTAAAATATCTCGATTCTCCAGATTTAATTCTTTTGATAGGTCATAAATTCTGACTTTGGCGTTGTTCATCCACTGTCCCCCTGACTAATGATCCATAAATTTAATAAGTGACAAATTGGTTTAGGTGAGTGCAAAGACTGGGTGCACAGACAGAGCACTAACTCTTTCCAGGGGAATCGTCCCCGGGAACGCTTTGCGGAGTTGATAAGGTGAAGCCGAGATGGTAGATGGTCTTACTCCTAATGCTAACTAACGATAACTGCCGCTGGGTAAGTTTCGGCAAGGGGCATCCATGGTGGTGGATAGGGAGAGGGTTTATGACAGGGCCTCAGGGAGTGGCGAGAAGACGAGCTTCTAGTTGCTCAAAGAGATGGCTGGGGACTGGGGCTCGGAGGGCCCGCCCCAACAGATTTTTGTGGCGAGCCTTACGCAGACAGTCATGGGTCGGACATAAATAAGCCGATCGCCCCATACCGTGATCTAATTGTACAGTTCGGGATGGATAGACTCTGACAATTCGCCAAAATTGTCGGCGATCGCCTACTTTGCGGCAACTGAGGCAACGACGGTATCCGGGGGCCATGGTCAACGGTGGGCTAGAAATGGTCAGGACAAATTAGCAGAAAGCTGGCATTGTCAATCTTCCCTAGCTTAGCGCTTCTTCATCCCCTAACTCCGGCCCTTGGTCTTGGTCTGATTGCTCCAGTTCTTCTTCCCCCCCGGCGATCGCCTCGGCAGTGGACTCCAATTCTTCTGCTTCTTCCGCTTGGAGGGCGGCCATTTCCGCTTCTAATTTAGCCTGGGCTTCCTGTTCCGCTGCTTCCCGTTCTGCCCTGGCCTGGGCTGAAGCCGCCGCCCGCTCCAAAATAGATTGTTCAATGGCTTCCTTATCCCGGGCATAGGTTTCGGGGTCTTTGATGTCAATTTTCCAACCGGTTAAACGGGCTGCCAAACGGACATTTTGCCCCTCCTTACCGATCGCCAAACTAAGTTGATCCTCTGCCACAATTACCAGGGCATGGCGCTCCTCCGCATGGATGAGGTAAACCTGGTCTACCCGGGCTGGACTAAGGGCCTGGGCAATGTAGGTAGCGGGGTCTGGGGACCAACGGATCACATCAATTTTTTCTCCCCGTAATTCATTGACCACCGCATGGATCCGGGAACCCCGGGCGCCAATGCAAGCCCCCACTGGATCCACGTCCCGCTCCAGGGTATCCACGGCAATTTTAGTGCGGGGCCCTACGGAAGGGGAAGGGGGTTTAGCTTCCCTGGCCACTGCCACGATGCGCACCACTTCTTCTTCAATTTCCGGTACTTCCACACTGAAGAGGTCCACCACCAAACCGGCCGCCGCCCGGGAGACCACCAATTGGGGGCCCCGTTGGGAGCCTTCCCGTACCCGTTTGAGATACACCCGGAAAGTGGAGTTAGCCCGGTAATTATCATTGGGCAACTGTTCTCGCTTGGGCAATTCCGCTTCCACTTCTGGCTGGCCAAAACTACTCTGCACTGCCACAATGATCGATTGGCGCTCAAACCGGAGGGCCCGGGCATTGAGCACTGACCCCTCCAGATCTTGGAATTCTTCTTGGATAATTTTTCGTTGTTGATCCCGCAGTTTTTGCAGTAGCACCTGCTTAGTTTGGATGGCGGCCATGCGCCCAAAGTCTTTCTGCTCCGGGGTCACATCCAACACCACTTCGTCCCCCAGTTGGGCTTCTTGGGCCACTTCTAGTACTTCCTTGAGGGAAATTTGTTGGTCAGAATTTTCCACTTCCTCCACAATGCGCTTGGTGGAAAGCACCCGAAAACCCTCTTCCTCCGTGTCTAGTTCCACTTCAAAGTTATTGAAATATTCTTCGGGGAATTGGTGCCCCATCAACTGAGATCGCCGAAAACGTTCGTAGCCCTTCAATAAAGCTTCCCGTAGGGCTTCTTCCACCGCCGTGGTGGGCAAATTATTACGCTTACTAATTTCACTGATCATGGCCGGGAGCCCCGGTAAACTGACAAGAGACATGGAAAATCCTCCAAAATGTTTGCGATAAGGCTCTAGGCCGTCCCCAGAGCTAGGCTGGCTAGATTCTGGGGTCAATCAATGGGGTAGCTGCACCGTTAACCCCGCTGCCAAAGGAATAGCTACGGTTCTCCCCCTAATGCTCAAGTACACCGCCTCTCCATCTCGCCCCTGTAAACTCCCCTGCCACTGACTTTGACCCTGGTGGGGATTGTCACTGGTAACCATCACTTCAAACCCTTTAAAGGCAATAAAATCTCGCTCCGTGGCGAGGTAGGGGGAAATGCCTGGGCTAGAAACTTCCAACACGTAGGCGCTGGCTATCAAACTGCTTTCCTCCAATTGGGCTTCAAAGCTCCGACTAAAGGCTTCACAGTCATTTAGGCTAGTATCCTGCTGGAGATTACGGACATCAATCCGCAACACCGGTGGACGTTTATTGGTTTGGAACACCGCATCCGTCACTTCCAGCCCCAAATCCTCAGCAATGGGCTGTGCTAATGCAAGAATGTCGGGAATTACGGGATGGGTCATTGAATACAATTGGGCATAAAAAAAGCGGGGGACACCCACTTCTGGAAAAAA
The DNA here is from genome assembly GCF_015207725.1 of Synechocystis sp. LEGE 06083. NCBI lineage: Bacteria > Bacillati > Cyanobacteriota > Cyanophyceae > Synechococcales > Merismopediaceae > Synechocystis > Synechocystis sp. LEGE 06083. Next base: position 16,067 of record NZ_JADEWJ010000041.1, on the reverse strand, counting down.
GTCCAAGATTGGGGCAGACCGCACCGTTGCGTATCTACTCTCCGTCTAGTTTAGCAAATCTTCGTTGCCATCAGACCGAATCTCCCCAGTCCCTAATTGATCGCCTTACCTCATTCCCTTTTGCCAGTGACGATATAGGAAACCCGTTGGGCAATGTTAGTGGCATGGTCGGCCATTCTTTCCAGGTGGCGGATAACTAGAGCCATGAGCAAAATAGGTTCCACCACTCCTTTGATATCCCGCTGAAAGGCGAGGGTTTTATAAAGGCGATCGTAGGCATCGTCCACCACATCGTCCATTTTTTTGACAATTTCCCCAGCATTAGGGTCTAGCTGGGTGAGGCAAACGAGGCTTTGGTCTAACATGTGTTGGGCTTGCCAGGCCATGGCGGCAATGTCGTCCATACAGGGATGGGGCGGATAACGGGTCAACTTCATGGCAATTTCCCCCAAATCCTGGGCATAGTCGCCAATTCTTTCTAAGTCCCGCACCAATTGCATAATGGCGCTGAGTAGGCGTAAATCTTGGGCCACGGGGGCCTGGAGGGTGAGAAAACTGGCGCATTCCTGTTCAATGTGGCGGTAGAGGCGATCAATTTCCTTTTCCAATTCGACAATTTTGAGGGGAGTTTCCAATCTATTCTCAAACAAGGCCTGGTGACTCATGCGGAAGGATTCCTCCACCAAAGCTCCCATGCGGAGTACGTCCTGCTCCACCCGCTTGAGGGCTTGCTCAAAATAACTACGTTCGGGATTGTTAATCTGTTGGGATAAACTGGCGGCCATGGCGGGAATGGGGATGGAGAGAGCAATGGAAACAACTGGGAGCGGGGACGGAGCCTCAAGTCTGCCTAACTATCTAATTTTGGTGAAAAGTCCTGATTTTAATGGGTCAATGTAAGGGGCAGCATGGGACTTTACCAAGGGATTCTTTGCAAACAAACTATTGAGCTTTATTCAGGAAGAACAGCATGCCCAAATCCGTCGTTAATTTTAGGTTGAACGGCCAAGCCATGGCTCGGCTAGCTCCCCCATTGAGAATAGGTGTGTTCATTTTACTGTTGGCCATTGCCTGGTTGCCGTTTTTGCTGCCCCTATCCCTGGCGATCGCCGATGCCAATTTGCGTTCCATTGTGGTGATGGGGATTTTATTTTTAATTTTCCTCGTCCTGCTAATTTTTTGGAGTCATTGGTGTTACCAAACGCCGCTGTCCCTAAGGGCTTATGGGGAGTATGGTTTGGGCTGGAACCGCCGCCAGGGAGTGGAGTTATTACAAGGGCTGGGGCTGGGTTTTGGTTTTACGTTCGGTTTGTTTATCATCCAGGCGTTGTTGGGGTGGGCGGTGCTGGAACCCGCTGGCGATCGCCTCTGGGCAATTATCCTACAGGGGAGCCTCACGGGGCTGGGAGTGGCCCTGGCGGAGGAGTTATTTTTTCGGGGCTGGTTGCTGAAGGAGTTGGAACAGGGTTACAGCAGGGGAGTTTCCCTGGGCAGTAATGCCATCATTTTTGCCGTGCTCCATTTTCTTAAGCCCCTGGGGGAAGTAATCCGCACCCTACCCCAATTTCCTGCTTTGGTGTTGTTGGGTTTGAGCTTGGTGGTCACGAAACACCGCCACGGCGATCGCCTGGGGCATTGCATTGGTCTCCACGGAGGATTGGTCTGGGCCTATTACATTGTCAATGTGGGGCAATTGGTCAGCTATACCGATAGGGTACCGGCCTGGGTAACGGGCATTGATCAAAATCCCCTCTCCGGGGTGATGGGCATTGCCGGTTTATCCCTTTTACTCTTGCTGGTGAGCCGGGGACACAAAGCTTCGGTTTAAACGGACTGGGCCTTAATTCCGGTAACGAATTGCCGCAACTTCAATAAACTCACCGTCTGGCCCAAATTTAAGGGCAAAAGGGAAATGCCCTCCAAGCGGGATTGTACCCAGCCATCGCCCCAGTACCATTCATGGAAACCGTCAATGGCCCCACTGAGTATGAGGCGTAAATGGTCGTCCCCCACCCGGTCCACCGTTTGGGTTAGCGTGGCGAAACCAATGCCAGTGTGGAGCGTCACACCGGGGACGAGACGTTCCGGTAAACCTTCCCCCAGGGGGAGGGGCGCTAACCATTGCCGCAGTTGGGGAATTTTGGTTAAGCTGTCCCGAATTACCGGCGCCGCCGCTTCTACTTCAAGGCGGAGTTGGCTATGTTGAAAATTTCCCAGCATGGCGAGTGTGAGTTCAGTTAATGCATTGAACAGATCAAACTGTCCCCAGCTTAACGAGAAACCAGTCCAAAGCAAGGAATCAATACTTTCTGGCAACAATATATTCGGCGATCGCCTGGAGAGGCTGGGCGGCGGGGCCAAAGGGTTCCAGGGCGGCAATGGCTTGGTCAATCAGACTTTGGGCCTGGGCCCGGGAAGCTTCCAAACCGAGCAGACTGGGATAGGTAGCCTTTTGGGCTTTGACATCTTTACCGGCGGTTTTACCCAATTCTTCCTGGGTGGCAGTAATGTCGAGGATGTCATCCACCACCTGAAAAGCCAAACCAATGTTTTGAGCATAGCGAGCCAATCTCTGTTGTTGCTCCCCACTGGCCCCCGCCAAAATCGCCCCCGTGAGCACGGAAGCTTCCAGTAACGCTCCGGTTTTATGGGTATGGATAAAAGTTAAAGTTTCCGGCGTAATATCTGTGCGTCCCTCCGATTCCAGATCTAGGACTTGACCCCCCACTAAACCGGCAGCCCCCACGGTACGACCTAAACGGGCAATGACCTGGAGCAAAGCTTGGGGATCGGCTTGGGGAGTATGGGTGACTACATACTCAAACGCATAGGCCAGCAGTCCATCCCCGGCCAAAATGGCAATGTCTTCCCCGTACACTTTGTGGTTAGTGGGTTTCCCCCGGCGAAAATCGTCATTATCCATGGAGGGCAGATCGTCATGGATGAGGGACATGGTATGAATCATTTCCAGGGCACAGGCCGTGGGCAGGGCCAGGGCTTCATCGCCGCCACATAGTTCACAGGCCGTAATACATAAAATAGGGCGCAGTCGTTTTCCCCCCGCCAACAGGGAGTAGCGCATAGCTTCGTAAATCTTTTCGGGGCGGGCGATCGCCAGGGAACTATCTAGGGCTGCCTCGACCACGCCTTTTTTAATTTGTAAGTATTGGGCTAAATCAAAGTCGGTTCGTGTTTGTTGGGCAACCATACTGTCACTGGATACTGAATAACGGTGTTGGGCAATGGCCGGGGACGGCACCTACGGCCCATTTTACAGGTAGGGGTGATGGAAGAAACCTAGGATAGGGCGCGAATGGCTTCCAACAGGCCCCGGGCCTTATTGAGGGTTTCTTCGTACTCTTTTTGGGGATCGGAATCCGCCACAATGCCCGCTCCGGCCTGCACCGATACCCGATGGGTTCCATCCGCCTGTTCCTGGACCACCATGGTACGAATGGCGATCGCCGTGTTTAATTGCCCTTCAAAATCGTAATAGCCATACACTCCAGAGTAGGGACCCCGCCGTTCCGGTTCCAGTTCATTAATAATTTCCATGGCTCGGATTTTGGGTGCACCACTGACAGTGCCAGCGGGAAAACAGGCCTTCAACAGATCCCAGGCCGTTTTATCGGCAGCCATTTCCCCAATGACGTTGCTAACAATGTGCATAACGTGGGAGTAACGCTCAATCACCATCAATTCATTGACCTTAACGGAACCCTGCACACAGACTCGCCCCAGATCGTTACGGCCTAAATCCACCAGCATGACGTGTTCAGCAATTTCCTTGGGATCGTTGAGCAATTCTTCCGCTAACTGTTCATCTTCTAGGTGGGTTGTGCCCCTGGGTCTAGTACCCGCAATAGGCCTAACCGTCGCCACGAGTTTCCCGTCCGGTTGCCGTTCCGCCTTCACCATTACCTCCGGGCTGGAGCCAATAATTTGCCAATGGCCAAAGTTGTAATAGGCCATGTAGGGGGAAGGGTTAATCAGCCTGAGGGAACGATACAGCTTAAACGGATCATCCCGATAAATGGTGGAGAGCCTTTGGGAGAGCACCACTTGGAAAATGTCTCCCGCAGTAATGTAATCCTTGGCAGTGGTCACTTCCTCTAAAAATTTGCCTCGTTCCGTATTGCTGCCGTAGTGCAGTTCTTTGCCCTGGAGCTGCCCTGGACTCAATAACTCGAGGGGAGTGGCATCGGGGGGCAGGGGCAGTTGCAATTGCAGAACCAATTTGGTCACCCGTTGACAGGCCGCTTGGTAGGCGGCTTCCAGGTCCACATTCTCTCCCCGCAGATCCGCAAAGGCGATCGCCCAAATTTTGCGTTTTACCTGGTCAAAAATCAGCAGATGATCCACCTGCATCCAAATGCCGTCCGGTAGGTCTTCGGGCTGGGGTTCATAAACGGGAACTCTGGGTTCCATCCAACGAATCAACTCATAGCCCCAAACCCCAAAAAGCCCACCAATGCCCGGAGGTAGCTGGGGTAAATTCACCGGGCGGATGGATTCCAAACATTGGGACAAAATATCTAGGGGATTGCCGGCAAATGTCTGCTTCTGGCCATCCCGCCAAACTAAATTGGTTACCATCCCCCTGGCTTCCAATACCCACATTGGGTCACAACCAAGGAAGCTATAGCGGCCAATATTTTCTCCCCCTTCCACCGACTCCAGCAGGAAATTGTAGGGTTGGGTGGAGCAAACTTTATACCAAGCAGAAACTGGTGTTTCTAAATCCGCCACCCATTCTTGATACACCGGAATAAAATTACCGTGTTGGGCGAGTTCAGTGAAGTGAGAAAACCCAGGGGAAATCATAAAACCTTTGCCAACAGTGAAAGAGCGAACTGTCAAAGGTGCAGTGGTGCCTTTAACAAATTCGCCCGTTAGTTAAACTTCTGCCAATTGTGCAAGTTCCGCAAGCAAATATCGCCAGGAACTAAACCTCGTAGGGGGTTTTACCGGAGAACTTGATGGTTACAGGTTCTGGGTTTTGGCCAATGCGGCGGGTTTTGGTACCTTGGGCTTCCCGACCTTCGTTGACTTTTTCAGGGAAAACGCCATCGGCGGGGTGCAGGTATTGAACTTCACCGCTGGGATAAACACGGTAAATTTTGTAGTCTTGAATTTTGGGTTTAAATTTTGTCCGTAGCTGGGTTCCGAGGGCTAAACATTGTTCTTTGCGGGCTAGATAAAGGAGATTTTCCCCTTCATTCATAATTGCCGCGCCGCCGGTGGGCATTTCAAAAACTTGTTCAGAGGCGCTGGTCCAGGTGATGGCATACTTTTCTTCCCGGTTGGCCTTGGAGAGAAGTCCACCAGTGCTGCCACCGAATTTAGGCGGTTGTCCAGAGAGTTCTGTCATAGGGATGAAAATGGAATTTCATAAGGTATTTTAGGGAATCCTACCACTGACCTACGGTTACCATCTGGCTTTGTCAAGAACTGTAACATTTCACCAAATTTTGTCCCCCGCTGCACCGGGTAGCGGATCTCTGCTAGAACCCCTAGTAGGTTGGTGTAATCAAGATAGAATCATAGGAGTTTTGGCAAGGAGATTATGGGGACTTCTGTGTCCAATCCGACAGCGATTTTACAGACCCTGCAGGGTTTTCTGCGGAAATGGTGGTCTGAGTTTAACCTGCAAACTCGGTTGATGGCGGCGGCCACCCTGGTGGTGTCCCTATTGATGAGTGGGCTAACTTTTTGGGCAGTAAATACAATCCAAGAGGATGCTCAATTGGTGGATACCCGTTTTGGCCGGGATGTGGGTTTGTTGTTGGCGGCCAATGTTGCCCCAATGATTGCCGATAAAAATTTGACGGAAGTGGCCCGGTTTTCCAGTCGCTTTTACGAAAATACTTCTAACATCCGTTACATGATCTATGCTGACCCCTCCGGCAAGATCTTTTTTGGCATTCCATATTCCGAAGAAACCGTCCAAAACTCCCTCACCCTAGAGCGGCGCATCGAATTACCCCAGATTGATCCCCATAACTTTGACCAGCCTTTTGTGCGGCAACACCACACTCCCAATGGCGATGTCACCGATGTCTTCATTCCCCTGCAATACCAGGGCAAATCCCTCGGAGTTTTGGCGATCGGGATCAACCCCAACCCCGCTGCGGTCAACTCTTCCAACTTGACCAGGGATGTGACCATTGCTGTTTTTATTTCCATCTGGGTGATGGTAATTCTCGGGGCTGTATTCAATGCCCTCACCATTACCCAACCGATTAAGGAATTATTGCTTGGGGTAAAGAACATCGCCGCCGGTAACTTTAAGCAGAGAATCACCCTGCCCTTCGGGGGGGAATTGGGGGAATTAATTGTTAACTTCAACGAGATGGCGGAGAGGCTAGAGCGCTATGAAGCCCAAAACATTGAAGAGTTGACTGCGGAAAAAGCCAAACTGGACACCCTGGTTTCCACGATCGCCGATGGGGCCATGTTAGTGGACACCAACTTGGAACTATTGTTGGTCAATCCCACTGCCCGCCGCCTATTTGCCTGGGAAAATAAGCCCATCATTGGCGAGAATCTACTGGAAAATTTACCCCCAGAAATCACGGCCCAACTGACCCAACCCCTGAGAGAATTGGCTGCTGACCAGGGAAGCTTGCTGTTTGCCCCCGGCCATGGGCCTCAAGAAAAAGAGGAGGATAAAACCTATGCCCCGGAAGAATTTCGCATTAGCCTCACCCAACCGTTTCCCCGCACCATTCGTCTGATGTTGACCCAGGTGTTGGATCAAAACAGGGAAAATTTACGGGGCATTGTCATGACGGTGCAGGACATTACCAGGGAAGTGGAATTAAATGAAGCCAAAAGTCAGTTCATCAGTAATGTTTCCCACGAACTGCGTACCCCCCTATTCAACATCAAATCCTTCATTGAAACCCTGAGCGAGTTTGGGGAAGATTTGAGTGAAGTGGAGCGGAAGGAATTTCTAGAAACTGCCAACCACGAAACCGATCGCCTGAGCCGGTTGGTCAACGATGTGTTGGATTTATCCCGGCTGGAATCCTCAAAAATTTACCAGTTGGATGCGGTGGATCTGCACCAATTAATTGAGCAAAGTTTACGTAGTTACCAACTCAATGCCAAGGATAAACAACTACAGTTAGAAAAAATCTTGGATCCGGATCTACCCCTGGCCCTGGGCAACTACGACCTACTCCTGCAGGTAATGACCAATTTAATTGGTAATTCCTTTAAATTCACTAAAGCCGGGGGGAAAATCATTGTGCGGGCCTATGCTCTCCACCGCAGTAACCTCAGGGCAGAAGATGGCCCAGGACTAGTCCGGGTGGAAATTTCCGACACTGGCATTGGCATCGACCCAGAGGATCAAGCGGCTATTTTTGAGCGTTTCTTTCGGGTGGAAAACCGAGTCCACACCCTGGAAGGTACGGGACTGGGGCTTTCCATTGTCAAAAACATCATTGCCAAACACCAAAGCCAAATTCATTTGGTCAGTGAGGTGGGGGTTGGTACCACCTTTTGGTTTGATCTGGCGGTATATCAATCCATGTTGATGGTGGTGGGCTAGGTTTTTCTTTGGCGACGTTGGTTTAAACGCCAAATTTTTCTCTCTTTAGGCTAGTTTTGTCTTTAACCAAGTTTTTACTTCCTGGGCTGTGCCTGGGGCGAGGAGCACACCATTGCGGTAATGGCCAGTGGCCAAGAGAACATTGTCATAGCCATCCAGAGGGCGGATTACCGGCGCACTTTCCCCCACCGGCCGAGGACGTTTCCCACTCCAATAATTAATAATTTCTGCCCGTTCTAAAAATGGATAATAGGCGATCGCCTGTTGCCAAAGCTTTTCCCTTAGTTCAGTATTAGGCTCTCCGCTGGGACAGTCGGCGGGAAATTCCACGGTGGCCCCCAACCAAAATTGGCCATTGGCAAGGGGGACGAGGTGAATATCTTCTGTAGTCAAGACCGATCGCCAAGGGGAATGGTGCAGGGGATTATCGGCGTCGGCAAATTGTAGTAGGAAAGCTTGGCCAATCACTGGCTGTAACTGCAATAGTGAATTTTTACCATTTGCGGTCCCTACTAGGGGATCACTGCCTAGGCCGGCGGTGACGATAACGTAGTCCACCGGAAAATCATCCTGGCTAGTGGGCAAACTCTGGCAATGTTTACTAACAGTAGCCGGAGGCAGAGAATGAACAGTTTGCTGGAAATGGCAACGCACTCCCCGTTGTTGGGCTGCTTCAATCAAACTTTGGGTGAGAGCTTGGGGCTGAATTTGCCAATCCCAGGGGGAATAGATGGCTCCGGCCATGGCTTCGTAGTCCAAAGACCAGCCCGATAATTTTTGTTCAACTTCTGCCCTAGTCCACAATTCCAGGGGATAGGCCTGACTGCGACGCACAGTTTGCAGTTGTTGCCAGCGGGACCAATCCGCTTCCAGCAAGATTTTTACTAAGCCTTGGCGATCGCCGGGAATGGCCTTGCCTGTAGCCGCTTCTAGTTCGGGTAAAAGGGTGCGGTATCTCTGTAAACTCTGTTCCCGCAAGCGCCAACCCCTGCCCTTGGTTTTCTGACTAATGACCGCCATCAAAATGCCTAAGGCTGCTCCAGTAGCTCCTTGGGCTGGTGCCTGGGCATCAAACAGGTCAATGGTTAACCCTGGCAATCCACTAAGCTCGTAGGCGATGGTGGCCCCCACCACCCCAGCTCCGACAATAGCTACTTTTGGCATTGGCGAACTTTGTTGATGCTGAAAATTTGATCATAGGGGAAAATTTCAAGTTTTGCTCTCACTCTAAAAGAGCTTGTACCCCGTCTCCCAGAAAATAATTGCCTCCTATCCCGGCGACGGTAATAAATTTTTCGACATATTTTTAGTTTCTAGAATTCTTTAATCTGTAAATTCTAGACTCATAAAGTTCAGATATTTAGCATTCTAGGTATCTAGACTAAAAAGCAACAAAGTTGCTAAAATATTTTAAACCAAGAAATCTAGTAACTAAGTTAACCAAAATTAAAGTAATGCTAAATTCTAGCACTGTAAACTCCATGGGCAAAATTAGCAAAAATTTTTCCACCAAACAGACCACCATCCGCCTGGAGAGCAAGCTTATGGAGCGGATTGGTAAGCTCTGTGCCAAGGAAGGTTTGAGCAGAGAAGTTTTATTTGAGGCTTTATTTGAGCACTATCTGGAAGACAAAGAGGCCTGGGCCGCCATTCTGGAACAGGCGAAACAAAAGGCTGAATTTCGCCAGGCGATCGCCAACCATAAGCGAGCAAAAACGATGATGGAAAAGTTTGGCTAAGAAAATTAGGATAATTACCAAGATTTTTTCCATAAACTGGGAAATTTAAAGTAGATCCGCCAGAATATCGGTGATTTGAGCCTGGTGCTGGTGGCGGTTATCGTCGTAAATCATCAGGGTATTTAAATTGCTGTGGCGACTTAGTTTTTGCACTTTGCGAGTGTCACCATTGGTAGCTTCTAGGGCGGCGGTGATGGCGCTGTGGCGTACTCGGTGGGGACTCATAACTTTATTGATCCCGGCGGATTCTGCACTGGTGCGGACGATGTTATAGATGGCATTACCACTGAGGCGATGGCCAAAAGTTGCCCGGTCGAGGGTGCAAAATAGGGGCTCATTTTTAGGGCGGGGCCCAATGGCAGTTAACCATTGGTTAATTAAAGCAATGCCTTTAGTGCTGAGGGTGATAGCCTGTTTGCCTAATTTTCCCTTGCCTTTAATGAGTAATTGACGCTCCGTTGGCTGATAGTCCCCCAGGTTAAGACCGCAAACTTCCGCTCTTCGGAGGGCATTGTCCCAGAGCAAACGCAGAATGGCTAAATCCCGCTTACCTTTGAGGGAATCAGGGGCAATGTGGTCGGTGATTTGCTTGAAGGAAGTGGGGCTAACGCCGGTGGTGTCCCGATAGGTTTCTGCTTTTAAACCTTCCACATCTTCCAGGGTATATTGACATTTGCCTACCCGACGGGCGTAGTTTACCAAGCTTTTGATCGCCGCCAATCGCACATTAATGGTGGCTGGTTTCAATTCCCTTTCTAATAATTCCGCTCGATAGCGTAAAACCATGGCGATCGCCTCGAAATGATCCAAGCTCAAAAACCAGGCAATGACATCTGGGGACGGTTCTTCCCCGGCCATGGTGAGGAAAAAATCCTTTAACGCTTTGGCATATGTTCTCCGGGTATTGGGGGATCTTTTATCCCGCAGTAGTTCTTCGAGGATGTTTTGGTTAAGCCCAGATAAATTGGTAGGGGAAGGGAGAAACATAGGGGGAAAGTTGTTGTTTTATTCTTGCTCTTTAACCATCAGGTAAAGTTCTATAACTTGACGGCAGTCGTGGTACCCACTCTGATCCGTTACCCTAAAAGCAGAAAAGGAAAGGCCGCAAACTCTCCCTTTCCAACCAAAATTTGAACTTTAAAGGAGGTGTAACCCATGACTGAAATGGATAGCCCAAGGTTTTATGATTTGTTTCGTAAGGTAGCCAGCTTAGAAAAGCGATTAACGAAGCTAGAGGATGGACATCAACAGCTAGATAACATTCTTGATCCAAGCGGTTGGATAGGGGAAGCATTTGATTTGCAGGAGCAAGACCTGGAAGCTATCAAAGCTGAGATTAAAGGATTACAGGCAGAAGTTAATGGCAAGTTAGATGTGATTCTGAGTCACCTAACCGGACTGAGCAAAGACTAACAGTAAGCATTGTTAAACCACTATCACCCTGGCCAAAGCCGGGGATTTTTATTTGGGGGAGTGTCAAAAAAATAAAAAAATTAGGCGATCGCCAATTTGGGCAACCATTCTTGAAGTCGCTCCAAGGCTGATTGTGAAAGTAAAGACTTTAGTTTCTGAAAATCATCGGGGCTAATTGTCTTAACTCCCAAAAGCTCTACGGCGATCACATTCCTGTTTTGGTCATAGTCAACAATAATGCCGTCTGCAATTTCTTCAGAGTCAATCCCAGGTTGATCTGCCAGCCGAAAATAGGCTGAATCAACTTCTGGGTCATATTCGATATTGTTCATTATTTACCTCTGGTTTATGGTGAAAATCAAGGATGCGGAAACATCCATTATCACATCCTTAGTATAAGATAGTCCCCGGACAGTCAAGGTTCCAGCCCACTAAATCCATACCAGAGCAAGGCTAGGGGTAGAATTGCCAGGAAAGAGAATTATCCCCCCTTTAATTGTTCGCCCATGGCCATCGTTATCAATTACCGTTTCCCGATCGCCGTCCTTGGGGCCTGCCTATGCCTCTCGGCGATCGCCCCTGCCGAAGCTGTGCCCCTGCAGTCTCCTATGTTGGTTAGCCAAACCCAATTGCTACCACCGCCCCCCACCAGCCCTAATCCAGTGCCTGACCCCAGTGCGTTGAGCTTCACCCCCAATGCCACTTCCTACCGGGTGATGGCCCTAGTAACCTCTCCAGTGCAGGAACAACAGGTTAAAGCCGCCTATCCTGGGGCCTTTTTCACCACCTTCAATGGGCAACGGCTATTGCAAATTGGTAGTTTTAGTGACCCCCTTAACGCCCAACAGGCGGCCTTGAGTTTGCAAAATTTGGGACTAGAAACGGTAATCAATCCCTAGGTTGGTAAACTGTTCCATCCTTCAATTCCCTGGAAGGCGATCGCCTGTTATCAGTTAAAGGTCAACTATGTATCAGCTAGTGATTATCGGGGCCAGTCCAGAGGGGTTAGCGGCGGCCCATAGCTGCGTTGAACAATATCCCGCGGCGAGAATTGCCCTAGTCACCCAGGGTTGGGAACGGGGTTGGTCTGGTGATCGCCATGGAGAGTTAGCGGAGGAAAACTTTTGGGAGCAGTTACGTTTGCTAGCGGCCCAGACCGTGGATGTGGTGGTGGGAGAGGGCACTTTTTTAGAAGCAGCAGCAGGATTGCTATATCAAACCGAAGAGCGGACGTTAGAGGGGGAAAATTATTTACTTTCCAGCGGAAAAGTTGATGAAGAAAACTTTAATCGTCTCAGTGAAACTCCCCAACGGTGGGCTTTGGTGGGGGCCTTGCCGGAAAATCTGGTTTTAGCCCAGGAGTTAACCAAACAGGGCCATGGGGTCACCATCCTGACTCGCAATAGTCAGCTATTACCGGGGGAAGACTCCGAAATGGCGGCCCTTCTGCAAACCTATTTGGTCAGTTTAGGCATTGAATTTTGGTTTAATTGCCGTAACTTGGTTTCCCATCACAACCAAAGCGATTGCACTTATGGCCTCCAGTTTAACCATGGTTCCGAGGGGGCTAGCCATCACCTCACTGTGGATAACTTACGTTCCAAGGGGCGATCGCCGCAGTACGGTAATTTACTCGCTAACCTGCCGCAATTAAATGACAATGCCAGCCCAAGGCAAAATTGCTACCTAACGGTAAACCCGAACTTGCAAACCGCCCATGGCCAAATTTATGCCTGTGGTGATTGGTTAAAAGGCTACCGTTGCCCCGCCATTGCCCAGCAGGAAGCCAAGTATGTGGTCCACCGAATTTTAGGCCAAGATGCGACCCCCATTAACTACGGTCAAATACCCTTTACCGTTGACCTAGAGCCTGTTTGGTATCGCATCGGCGACCCCACCGCTCTGGACTATGCCCAGAAAATCATCCGGGGCTTTGAACCCTACAGCGACCACTGTGACCTACGGGGAATGTTTAAATTGGCATTGGACTCCCAAGACCGGATTATCAGCGCCCACTGGTTTGGGCAACGGGGCCAGGAAAGTATGTCCTTATTACTACTGGCGATCGCCAAGGGGATTAGCTGGCGGGAATTGCAACCCCTACCCCTGTGGGAAAATTGTCAAACTTTGTACTAAGTTAATGCTTAATATTAACATTCAGCCTCTTAATCATCCAAAAGCTCGTCGCCAAACACAAAATCGCAAAGCCCAACGCCAATAAATCTAAGCCTTCATATTTACTGAAGTCAAAAATAATAATTTTCCTGGCCACGGCAATCATAGCCGTCACAATCACCAGTTCCACTTGGATAACATTATCTTTCAGATAAACGGTGATATTTTCCAACAGTTCTAGGGCGATTAATATATTTAAAAATAAACCAAAAATTTCAATCAAAGTTCGATTAAAAAAACCAAAGGGTTCCCCCCGTAATTCGATAACTAACACCTTAAAGAGGTCGAATACAGCAACAAAAACCACCACCATCAGGCAAATGGCCAGTAATTTAGAAACTAGCTTCTCAAAACTACGTAGCACCGACAAAAATAGTGAGTCTTGATCCGTAGATAATAGTAATCTGATGTATCTCTGGATTGATTTCATGGAGTAGCAATGAGCAATAACAAAGGTCTCGCCATATTTTATCGGCAATGATCAGCCAAAATTTGCCCAGTTTGCAATGATAATTATTTTCTCGACGATCGCCGGAGGGGTGGGGAAGATTACAATGGGGTTAATCCCATAGGAAGAGTGTTATCCGTTACCCGATCAATGTGCCATGAAAATTTACCTCGATTACAGTGCCACCACTCCGCCCCGGCAAGAGGTAAAGGCCGCAGTGCAAAATTTTTTGGATCAAAGTTGGGGCAATCCCGCTAGTCTGCACCATTGGGGGAACCGGGCCGCCCTGGCCCTGGAAACCGCTCGCCTGCAAGTGGCCCAATTGCTCAACGCTGGCCACCCCGACAGTATCGTTTTTACCTCCGGTGGCACCGAAGCTAACCATCTGGCTCTGTTTGGGGTCACCCGCAATTACCCCAGCCCCCAACATTTAATCATTTCCACTGTGGAACACTCGGCGATCGCCGCCCCGGTGCGATGGTTGGAAAACCAAGGTTGGCAAGTAACTCGTCTAGGGGTCAATGCCCAGGGTCGGGTCAATCCGGCCGCACTAGCCGAGGCCATCCAAAGCAATACGGTGCTAATTTCCGTCATCTATGGCCAAAGTGAAGTGGGCACCCTCCAACCCATCGAAGAATTGGGGCGCATTGCCCGACAACGCCATATTCCCTTCCACACCGATGCAGTGCAGGTGGCGGGGCGCTGTCCAGTGGACGTGAAACATTTGCCAGTGGATCTCCTTTCCCTCTCCAGCCACAAACTCTACGGCATCCAAGGCGCTGGCGCTTTATACATCCATCCCGACCTGGCCATTGGCCCTCTGCTCATGGGAGGCGGCCAAGAACAGGGTTTACGATCCGGAACTCCTCCCCTGCCGGCCATTGTTGGTTTGGGGATGGCCGCCGAGTTGGCCCAAGGGGAATTGGCCGAAGAAGTAGCCAGGCTACAAGCTCTGCGGGACCGTTGCTTTGACCTACTGGCCGATTGTGAATTTTTGACCCCCACTGGCGATCGCCTTTATCGGTTGCCCCATCACGTTAGCTTTGTCGTCCAATCCCGTCGCCATTGCACTGCGGGGCTGACAGGAAAACAATTGGTGCGGGCTTTGAATCGGGAAGGCATTGCCATTAGTGCCGGGGCCGCCTGCAATTCCGGTAAACTCAATCCCAGTCCGGTACTGTTGGCCATGGGTTATCAAGAACAGCAGGCCCTAGCTGGTATTCGTCTCACCTTTGGCCGGGAAACCACCATGGCTGATATTGAAACAACGGCCCGGACCATTAAAGAGGTTTTTGCCCAACTTTGTCCCCAGTTAACCGGCATCCAAGGTTAGGGCACTGACTGGATTAATTTGATTTCGACTAGACTACGAAAAATAGTTACTGCCCCCGGCTTGGTAACTAGGCGCAAAGGCCAGTAAAAGGGGAAATTGCAACAGGGCCAAGTCAATTTGTTCTTCTGTTTCATCCACCAGGACCAAGGGCATTTGGCGATCGCCGACTAGTCTTTCTGCCCGCTGAATCAGAGCACTAGCAGATTCAAACAGGACAATGCCCCGCTCTGGGCCAAAATCACTGCGGGAAATACCCAAACAATCCTGTAAACCCCGTCGCCATTCCCCCAAGCGTTCCGGTGTGGCTGCCAAAATTAACGCCCGACAACGATCGCCGTAGAGTTGATTCAAAATGGCGATCGCCGCTGAACCCACCAAAATATTTTGCAAACGACTGTCTAAACTAAGGATGGCGCCCCGGCCACCCAGGGTAAATAACCAATTTTCAATCCGCTCAGCATGGATCGGCTCAAAGGTGCGACGTAATTGCCAAGGGGGTCCGTAATAATCGGGGCGGGTGCGGTACTGTTCCAACAAAGCTTGAATTTGTCGTTTTTGGCTACTGAAACCCTGCTCTGCAAAACTTACCACCGGGGTGGTGTCAGCATTTTCAATAATCGCATCCCCATGGGTAGAGGAAGATTCCCAACTGTCCCCTACTCCCAACTCCAATTGGTCGGCGGCGGAAACCAAATCCTGCAAACTCCCCACCAAATAATCCTTAAAGCCCTGCACCCGGATAGCCAACTCCTGGGAAGCCCCAGCGAAGGTGGTACGCATTTCCTGTTGAATCCGTTCCTGGCGCCGTTCTAACTTCTCAATTTCCTTTTCCAGGGTTGCTCTTTTTTGCACTAATTCCCTGGTGCCTTCTTCCACTAGCTGGGCCATTTCCCGTTGTAATTGCTGGAACTGCTGGCCATACCACTGGGCTTTTTCCCGTTGCAGAGCGGCAATTTCCTTTTCTAGGGCGGTCTTTTGGGCGGTTAAGTCACTCAACGCTGGGGGTTCGGCCTCCAATTGAGCTTCCACCACTGGAGCTATTTCTGCCACTTCCGCCACCATGGCATCCATAGGGGGCAACTCCTCCGAGGGGGAAAGTTCCTCTGCCACTACCCCATCTCCTTCCCGATCTTGCTCCGGTTCATGGGCATCACCATCCTGGCCAACAGCCGCTGGGGTCAGCCAAGCATCAGAAGGAGTTTCTTCGGGAAAATTAGGATTCAATTCTGGGGTCATTCCGGACGTAGGGACTGGAGGGGACAATGGCGCTCAAGACAAGCCTTGAGGGTACCGGGGTCAAAGATAATCGGCAAAAAATGGATGCTCTTGACCTCTTTAAAATAAAACAAAATGGGAGCGGGTTCCCAAAAGATTCGCCAGTTTTGCCACTCTGTGTAGGGG
>NZ_JADEWJ010000376.1:0-2802 GCF_015207725.1 Synechocystis sp. LEGE 06083 | reverse complement strand
AACCAATCCAACAGGGAAAAACTCGGAACTTCCACAATGGATTTTCTGGCGATCGCCGCCCGGAGTCGGAGAGTTTGCCAGGCAAAGGCCAACACCAACACCACCACGGCTGCCTGGCCGAGGAGAATGGCTCCAGTGAAACGTTGAGCACAGTTCCAGAGCACTAGGCCATAGAAAAAGCCTACGCCACTCCAAAGGAAATCGTCCTTGCGATGCAGTTTGGGGGCAAAAAATGCCGAAAAGAAAAAAGCTAGACTGGCCAAAGCCACTGCACCGGATAGCATCAACGCCAACATCGGAAGTTACTCCATCGAGAAGTTCACCTTTCCATTCTGCGTTATCTTGACCTTCCTGTTAAATTATCGTCTTCCCCTGCTCTGTGCCCCTATGTCCTTACCCCCCAATGGCAAGGAGCGGGAACCATAATCGAAGATTCCGCCCCTCTCTGGATTTGTCCATGGGCCGTGATCTGGGATACCAATAAAAACTACAACCCCTATGCCTAGAATTTATTGAGGTTGATGCCGGCTTCTTTGGCCATGGCGTTAATGCCTTTGGATTCTAGAGTTTTAATGGCGGTGGTGGAAAGGCGTAGACGCACAAACCGATTACCTTCGGGCCACCAAACCCGTTTCCACTGTAAATTCGCCTGTTGTAATTTTTTGGTGCGGCGGTGGGAGTGGGATACAGCAAAACCGTTATTGGCTTTTTTTCCAGTCAGTTGACAGCGACGGGCCATGGCAAATCTCCTTATGATCAGATAAAGTCCGATCTAACACTATATCAGAGGATTATGGTTGGGCGATCGCCAGGGATTAAAGTTGCTAGAATTTGATGCCGCTGGGTTGGTCGGGGGTGGCCACAATGCGATGGCAACCGGAACTGGGTTTGGCCCATTGATATTGATACTCCACTGGATTGCCCCAGCAAATACCTAAAAATAACTCGGTTTGGGTGCAGTCCAACTCTGCCCATTCCCCCTGTTCCCATAGTTCTGCAAAAGATTCCCGTCGTAGGGGTCGGTGATGGTGAGCGATTAGCCAGTAATTTAACTTCTTCGTATGTCGTTGCCAAAATGCCAATATTTCCCTTTTAACAGCCATCAATTTTTCCTTGTCCCCTTCCACCGCTGTTAACTGGTTATGGATTTCGGGAAACTCGATGGATTCCCCCCGGAAATGGCATTGGCGCCACACCAACCCCGAAACGTTATGTTGCCGTTGATATTCATGGATCTGCTCACGAAAATCTTGATAGGCAAATACTTTCCCCACCTGGTCCAGGTCTATGGCCTTGGCCACAATGGGATTATCCAGGCGATCGCCGGGGGAGAGCAGCAGTCGTTTCCCCTGACAAGTGGCCCGTAGCTCCTGCTCCAAAATTTCTAGCAACTGCTGGGTTGTGTAGGTCATGGGGGGAGAGGGGACGTTAAAAAAACTTAATGGTACGACTTAACGAATCCGTTTAGGCTAATAAACTAGGCATATTTTTATCTTCCTTAACAGCCAACTTTTCATTCAACCCAAGATATACAGGTATTTTTAGCATGAGTGTCAACTTAGCTTCCCAGTTGCGGGAAGGGACGAAAAAATCCCACTCCATGGCGGAGAACGTCGGCTTTGTCAAATGCTTCCTTAAGGGCGTTGTCGAGAAAAATTCCTACCGTAAGCTGGTTGGCAATCTCTACTTTGTCTACAGTGCCATGGAAGAGGAAATGGCAAAATTCAAGGATCACCCCATCCTGAGCCAGATCTACTTCCCTGAATTAAACCGTAAACAAAGTTTAGAACAGGATCTGCAATTCTATTACGGTCCCAATTGGCGGCAGGAAGTAAAAATTTCTTCCGCTGGCCAGGCCTACGTAGACCGAGTGCGGGAAGTGGCCGCCACCGCCCCCGAATTGTTAGTAGCCCATTCCTACACCCGTTATTTAGGCGATCTTTCCGGTGGTCAAATTCTCAAGAAAATTGCCCAAAATGCCATGAATCTCCACGATGGTGGCACGGCTTTCTATGAATTTGCCGACATTGATGACGAAAAGGCTTTTAAAAATACCTATCGTCAAGCCATGAATGATCTGCCCATTGACCAGGCTACAGCGGAACGAATTGTGGCTGAAGCCAATGACGCCTTTGCCATGAACATGAAAATGTTCAACGAACTTGAAGGTAACCTGATCAAGGCGATCGGTATTATGGTCTTCAACAGCCTGACCCGTCGTCGTAGCCAAGGCAGTACGGAAGTAGGGCTCGCCACCTCCGAAAGCTAGATTCTCCTAGCATGACAATTTATCCAGGGAAAACTGGTGATTTTAGGGAACCGAATCAACCTAGAGTTGCCAGTTTTTCTCCGTCTGTTTAGAACCTGTTTGAGAAATCCCCCTAGCCCCTTAATTCTAGGAAAAATCGGACTTGCCCAAAGTCTCCTAACGTTGCCGGGAGCTTCATTAGTTCGATGTCAGGGTCAGGTTCTAGATCTTTCAGACGTACCTTCAGGTATTCGTAAACAAGTTACCCAAGCTCTTCAGCAATTTTCACCATGACCGTTTCTCCCACAACCCAACCCCAAACAACCCATTCCTTGCCACCGGCCGACGCAAAGCAACGGGTCAGCCAATTTATGCAGTCTCTCCAAGACGAAATTTGCCAAGGGCTAGAGGTCTTAGATGGTAAAGGCAAATTTCAGGAAGATAGTTGGCAACGGGAAGAAGGGGGCGGCGGCCGTTCCCGGGTTTTAACGGACGGAGATTTTTTGGAACAGGGAGGAGTTAATTTTTCTGAAGTCTGGGGCAAATCCCTACCC
>NZ_JADEWJ010000040.1:0-19041 GCF_015207725.1 Synechocystis sp. LEGE 06083 | reverse complement strand
GTTTTACAGGTCTCTTGTTAACTAGCCTTAGCCTAAATTTAAGTCCTGCCCAAGCATTTTTCCACGGCGGTGGTGGCTCATGGCATGCCAGTGGATTTCGGGGAACGGCTTCAGGAGGGGATGGTTCCTGGAGTGCTAGTGGCTATCGTGGCGGATCGGCCTCTGGGGGCGATGGCTCTTGGAGTGGCACGGGCTTTCGGGGGAGTACGGCATCCGGCGGTGACGGTTCCTGGAGCGCTAATGGTTTTCGAGGTGGATCGGCATCGGGGGGCGACGGTTCTTGGCATGGAACTGGTGCCTATGGAGCAACGGCCTACGGGGGTTATAACCACTATTACGGCGGAGCCTATTACGGGGGCTATCATCCGCCAACGGTTGTCAACACTTATGCAACGGGTTGTTACAGTTGCGGTGGTTGGTATGCTGCTGGAGCTGCCGCTACAGGAGCCGTTATCGGAGCAACAGCCGCTAATGCGAATAATGACAATGCCTATGCCGAAGGTTACGCCGCCGGGGCCGAAAATACGGCCTATGCGATGGGGGCAATTTATCCGACCTTACCTCCAGGGGCCGCAATACAGACCATTGGAAATGCCACTTATTATCTCTATAACGGGGTTTGGTTTAGTCCGGCCTATGGAGCCAATGGCGTTTATTATCGTGTAGTTCCTACGCCTTAATTACCTTTAGTTAGATAGCAACATATTCAATTCAAGGTGATCGTCTGCTTAATGAACAGTTGAGCGATGATCACTAACTCATTACTGCGGGCTCTCTCAATTGGCAAGTAATTGCTTAAATTTGCCAAGTAATACGGGAAAATTATGCTAAAAAAGTCGACAAATCCTTACATTATTTTAATTATTACAATAATTGGGATTGCGATTGCAATTGTCGGCAAAAATACATTCGAATTGTTTTTTGTGAATGTGACTTTTTTGGCGACTATCTTATTAATTGCTCTGAGAAACTTTTATTTTCATGATCGTGTTTATTCATATACAAGAGCAAAGCTTGAATTCACCTTAATCTTAATTTCTTTTTTAGCTGACATAATATTCCACTTTCAGTTGATTTTTCGTTTTAGCGTTTTTTTTTGGTTACTGCCACCGTCATTAAAATTTTAGTGTTTGGATATGAATGGATCTCAACAGTTAAGGTATTAGCCTATAGACAAAAAGTCACGGCTCATACCATTATGTTAGCAATCATCGCTTATCTTTTTATCGGAATTATCTGGTCATTTATTTATTTTATGATTTGGCAAATAGATCCCTATTCTTTCAAAATCAGTGACATCAGGGAATATCAATTAAAGCCCTGGAATTTGGCAATGTATTTCAGCTTAGTTACTTTGACCACTGTAGGATATGGTGGCATTATTCCCACAGGAAAATGGGTGATGTTACTGGCTAATCTTGAGGCTATGGCAGGGGCAATTTTTTTAACCGTAATTGTTGCCCGCTTAGTTTCCTTATATAGTAACTCTGGGTAATTGATTTTGGGGATAATCCAAAATCAC
Organism: Synechocystis sp. LEGE 06083; assembly: GCF_015207725.1. Classification (NCBI taxonomy): domain Bacteria; kingdom Bacillati; phylum Cyanobacteriota; class Cyanophyceae; order Synechococcales; family Merismopediaceae; genus Synechocystis; species Synechocystis sp. LEGE 06083. The sequence continues at coordinate 17,519 of NZ_JADEWJ010000040.1, read as the reverse complement.
CAATGTTCAAAGAGGAACGGACTGAATATTTATTATTTTCATGGTTTCTTAGGTTATTATGATTTTAAATTACCCCGATAAACTTAATTATTTTATCGCTATCAATCACATCGATATTCGACCTCTCTATCTCTTCGAAAAATTATGAATCAGCTACAAAAATGCTTATTAAGCCTGCTGTCTTTTACCATTGCCTCAACCCTGATTCTCGGCTACAGCCATCAGGCTAATGTCGTCCTAGCCTCACCCCAAACCCAGACGAAAGGTGATATTAAGATGCCCAGCCTTGAGGAAACAAAGGCGATCGCCGAAGCCGGATTTATCTACGGTTTACCGATTGTCATGAATTATGGCGTCATGTACGAATACGCCGTGGACAAAAATTCTGGACAATTCAAAGCCCCCTTTAACCAAATTAAGAATGAAGCCAGGGTCTTTACCTATAAAGATACGGCGATCATCACTCCCAACAGCGATACCCCCTACTCTCTCGCTTGGCTAGATCTACGAGCAGAGCCGATCATCTTATCCGTCCCCGCTTTTGACAAAGATCGCTACCACTCCATACAACTCGAAGACGGCAATACCTTCATCTTTGGCTATGTCAGTAATCGTGTCACGGGAAATGAAGCTGGGGACTACATGGTTGTCGGCCCCGACTGGAAAGGAGAAAAACCACCGGGTATCAAAAAGGTTTTTCGCTCCACCACCCAATTCGCGTTAGCGGCTTATCGCACTCAACTTTTTAACCCGGAAGATATGCCCAATGTGGTCAAAATCCAGTCTGCTTATAAAGTACAGCCCCTTTCGGCCTACCTTAAACAATCACCTCCCCCATCAGCACCAGAGATTGATTTCCCAAAAATTGACAAGGAGTTATCTAAAACAAATTTCTTTGAATATCTCGATTTCTCCTTGCAGTTTGCTCCCCCCGGCCCCGAAGAAAAGGAAATCCGCGCCAAGTTAGCAAAAATCGGCGTCGGCCCCGATAAGACTTTTGAATTCAAAGATCTCTCCCCAGAACATCAAGCCCAAATCGTCCTCGGTATGAAAGCAGGGGAAGCCAAGATCGACCAGTACCTCAAAGATGGACAAAAGGTCATTAATGGCTGGGCAATGTTAGATGTTTTTGGTAACCGGGAGTTTTTTGATGGCGATTGGTTAAAACGGGCTGCTGGTGCCCAGGGCGGAATCTATGGCAATGAGGTGAAAGAAGCGACCTATCCCTTAACAAAGACCCTTGCCAATGGTGAAATTCTTGATGGCAGTAAGCACAAATACACGCTCACTTTTCCTGCGGGGCAGTATCCTCCCGTAAACGCCTTCTGGTCGGTCACAATGTACGACGGCAATACCCAGTTGTTGATTAAGAATCCAATCAATCGTTACTTGATCAACTCGCCCATGTTGCCGAACCTGAAAAAGAATGCCGACGGTTCACTGACGTTATACATCCAGAAAGATTCGCCGGGATCAGACAAGGAAGCTAACTGGCTACCCGCCCCCGATGGCCCCATCTATCTAGTGATGCGCCTCTACTGGCCGAAGGAAAACCCGCCGTCTATTCTGCCCGTTGGTGAAGGGACGTGGAAACCGCCAGCGATTGAGGTGGTGAAATAGCAAATAATTTATGGCTGCAAAAAATCTGTTGACTAGCAGCCTATTTGAAGCCATTTTCTTCGGTAAAAGTCAATCCAGCATAGTCAACTAACCGCTGGATTAAATCCTGACCAAAGCTAGATGCCGGAGTCCAGAAACCGCCTTGAAGAGATGATTTGGGTTTATCTTTGGCCAAACATAGTGCAGCTTGAGCTAATATTTTTGCCGTAGAACCATAACCGGGGTCTTGATCGCCTGTAACTTTGACCATGAGGGAATGGCCAGAGGCGGTTTGTCCCCAAAAGCGTAAATCATAAAAGCCTTGCTGTTGCTCTGCTTCGGTGGGGCCTTCCCCTGGTTGAGGTAAAACTTGGGTTAATAACCACCGACTAGGGGCGATCGCCAAAGCAAGGGCCATGAGGTCCAGGGTCCATTTCATGCCCTGGGCCCCTAGCCAACCGGCTATACCTGGCCCTGTCAAGATCCCTTCGTCATACTGAAAGCTTTCACCATAGGCCCCGTTTTGTAAGGCATTGGAACGTAAGACAATGGGGGTGTTAATGCCGGCCATCACAAAGGGCGTAATCCATTCATCAAAGAAGGAATCATTTTGCACGGGGATGAGGGTAGGGGGATGGTCAGACCCGTTATTAGGTTTAAAACAAAGGATATAGGGATTACGGAGGGCCTGGCGGGTGGCAGGATCGGCGATCGCCTCTTGGATCAGGTTGATGCCACTGGCGATCGTGCCCCCAGAAATACCACCCTGGACTGTTTTTACCCTCATTTTGACCCGGATGCAGGGTTCCCCCCAACGCTGTTGACTTTGTCGTTGCAAGTAGTACACACCTAGGTCAGAAGGAATGGAATCGAAACCGCAACAATGGACAATGCGAGCCCCCGACTGCTGGGCGATCGCCTCATATTTCTGAATCATTTGTTGCACCCATTGGACTTCCCCCGTGAGATCGCAGTAATCTGTGCCAGTGGTGGCACAAACCCGGACTAGAGTTTCCCCATAAAGGGCATAGGGACCCACAGTAGAAACCACAACTTTAGTTTGAGAACACAGTGCAGTTACAGCGGCTTCATCTTCAACATCAACCACAAAGGTGGTCAAATGGGCAGCTTGAGGACCAAGGGATTGCACCAAATGGTCGAGTTTGGCTTGGGAACGGCCGGCGATCGCCCAGTTTTCCCCTGTCGCAGTTTCCCAGTGGGATAGCAAATATCGACAAACAATCCCGCCGACAAATCCCGTCGCACCCAAGATTATGAGGTCATATTGCAATGGTTTTGTCATGGAATTTAATGACTGTTAACAGTTCAGAATTTTATTATCAATCACAAAATTATTTCTTGGCAAGTTGGTAAATTTATTGCATCTGAAGCAAGCACAATAGGATTAATTTAAGATAACTAACTGACCACTAGCAAAGCTTTTCATAAAAAAGCTATTCGATACGAGCAAAGTTGTTATAGATTTAATTTTTAACACATTCTAAAATTGATATGTCCCTCCGGCTTTGTTGTGAGAGAACCCCAGCCATCTTGCCCCTTAAATTGTAAATTAAGCCAGGTTCTCCCCTGGGCATCGGTAGACAAATACATCGGTGAACCATCAATCATAATTTGAGAGCCATTTTTGAGTGTTCCCAGTAACGTTGCTGTCAAGTTTGGACTGTTTCTGATGTTTATGCCGCCACCAATATTACTCTGAACTGTTAAGCAAGTGGGAAAGGGAAGATTACTCAGCACTGCTGTGCTTTCATCATTAATCGTGCACCGGTATTCCACATTGCCCGTGCCAATGGTTTCAACTAAATTATCCAAGCGATACCAAAAAATAGGCCCACTCTGGGCCGCTTGGGCTGCCTGTTCACAGGCGTGGGAATAATCTAAATATCCTCCCAATTCCATATTGGAAAAACCAGATGAAAAAGTTAAATCTTCTGCTGATTCAAGTTTTTGCCATGGGCCCCAACCCTGATTTTTAGGCTTAGCTAAGTTTTCGTTTGAGGGGACTTCGGTAACATTTTGCCCCAGCGCAGGCGAGTTTAATTCTTTAACTCCCACTGAAAATCCAGACCATATTGCCACCAACATCAAAGAGTAACGAAAATGGAAACTTGGCAAGGGCTGGTGGGGCATGGTTTTCCGGGCTGACAGCTTGAATGATACAAAAAACTAACTATGGGATGGTCTAGATTGATATACTGGCGGTCGAGTCTTAAATTTACCTTGATGTCATTTGCTCATGAGGCTTTCCGCATGATGTGCCCCCAGAAATGGTTTAAACGCTTATTACCCATGCTTTTGGGCCTTTGCTGTTTGCTGACCGGCTGTGTCGATTATGATGTGGGCATTCATTTTCCTGAGCAACATTACGGAGAAATTGTCCAACATATTACCCTGGGAGAACAGCTAACCACCCTGAGCCAAGCGGAAGCTGACCGGTGGCTGAAAAGTTTAGACCAGCGGGCCAAGGATTTAAACGGTCATACCGATCGCCCGTCGGAGGAAACCCTCGTGGTGACCATTCCCTTTGGTAGCGGCCAAGAGTTGGTGGAAAAGTTCAATCGCTTTTTTAATCCCCAACCCCCCAAAGGACGGCGATTGCCAGAGCCTGACCAGTTGGACTTACTTAATTTGAAAGCGGAACTGGCACTAGAACAGAGCAATTGGCTATTGGTGGATCGTAATCATCTCAAGTTGACCGTTGACCTACGGGCCCTGGGGGTTTTATCCAACCAAGGCAACATTATCCTTAGTCCCGGCTCCCTGATTGACCTGAATTTTAATTTACAAACTCCCCTGACTCTCCAGAGTTCCAATGCTCTGGGGGAAGAATTGGGCACAGAATTACCTGGGCAATGGCAGTTAAAACCTGGACAAATTAACGTTATTGAAACGAGCTTTTTTGTGCCTAGTTATTTGGCGATCGGCACTATTTTGATCGTTGTCCTTTGTCTAGGGGGTTTTTACCTCAAATATGGCCGCTGGCCCGGAGTGATTAATAATAAAGCTGAGGGGGCTTAAAGCCGAAATCCCAATAGCAAACTGCTAGGTAACCATTAGCGCCCTAGGGTTAACTCTTCTTTTTTCCCTAAAATGCCTTGGGGCCGCCATACCATTAACACCATTAAAATTAACCCGATCACCATGACCCGCAAAGCTCCAACCTGACTTTGATCCAGGAAAGCAATTTGGGGTAACAAAAACCTAGTGAGGGAGTCATAGGCCCAAAAAATAATAGTGCCCAACACTGTGCCCGCATTACTGCCTGCCCCCCCTAGAACCACAATGATCCAAGCATTAAAAGTTAGCAAAGTATCAAAATTACTGGGGTAAATACTGGTTAATTGCCAAGCAAATAAGGCCCCCGCTAAACCGGCGATCGCCCCACCGGCCATGAAAGCTTGCAACTTATACCAAAAAACATTTTTGCCCAGAGCCCGGGGAATTTCTTCGTCTTCCCGAATCGCTTTAAGAATACGACCCCAGGGAGAATGGACCCAAAATTCCAAACCAGCATAGGTAAGGGCCAGCAAAGTTAAAGCTAATAACATTAATCCAGCTTTACCAGAGTAGTTATACAAAGAAACTACCCCGGGAATATAGGCAGTTAAAATCAGCGCTGTGGTGATAATTCCCCAAACCAGCAAAGCCCAAGGCTTACGGGGCTGATAACTTTTGCCTTGAATTTTCTTGCCTTCTTTCCACTGTCTTAAGAGGCTTTTGATTAAAATACTTTCTGCATAAATAGCCAGAATTGTGAGCCAAATAACAAACATAATCCGGCTCAATAGGGTAGGGTTAAAATCCATCGGCCAGGGAAAACTCTGCACCCCAAAAGTTCCCTGGGTTAACCACTCTTCGTTGTTGGCTATTAAACGAATTAACTCGGAAACGCCGATGGTGACGATCGCCAGATAATCTTCCCTCAGCCGCAGGGTAGATGTACCAATAAGCAAACCCAGCGCCATGGCCAATCCCATCCCCACCAACACGGCCAGGGGAATGGGCCAACCTCTTAAACTCAGCAAAGTGGTGGCATAGGCCCCTAGGGTCATAAAAGCCACATGGCCAAAATTAATTAGCCCAGCAAAGCCCCATTGTAAATTCAAACCCAGGGCGAAAATGCCATAGGTGGCAGCGGAAGTGATCAAAAAAATCAGATAGCCAAAGTTCATAGAATTCAAGGGAGCAATGATGTCCGGCTAATGTGCCTAGGGTTGATTTTGACCACCGTTGGGAGCTAGTTCCGAGAGGGTTTACACCGTGGTGATGTCCTTTTCCTTCGCAGCCAACAATTCATCAATGCGCTTAGTGGATTGATCGGTTAATTTTTGGATTTCTTCTTGCAAATCCCTGGCTTCATCTTCGGAAATTTCCGAATTTTTTTCCTGTTTTCTCACTTCATCCACCGCGTCTCTACGGATGTTACGGATGGCCACTTTGCCTTCCTCAGCCAATTTACCGGCCACTTTGACCAATTCTTTACGGCGCTCCGCCGTGAGGGGGGGAATATTCAAACGAATTACTTTACCGTCGTTGTTGGGGGTTAGCCCCAAATCAGACAGGGAAATGGCCTTTTCGATGGTGCCAATACTGCCCATGTCGAAGGGTTGGATGACAATGGTACTGGCGTCGGGGGTGCCAATGGTGGCCAAGGATTTTAACGGGGTTTCGGCTCCGTAATATTCCACAGAAATCCGGTCTAGCAGGGAGGCATTGGCCCGGCCGGTGCGGATGGTATTGAAGGATCTCTGGGTCGCTTCAACACTTTTTTGCATGTGGTCTTTGAGTTCAGCTAACTTCACAATTTTCTCCAACTAACGTACCGACTGCTTCGCCCTTGATGGCCCGTACAATGTTACCGGAAACCCCCAGGTCGAAGATCATAATGGGAATATTATTATCTTTGCATAAGGCGATCGCCGTGCTGTCCATGACTTTGAGATCTTCGGCCAACACATGGCTATAGGTCAAAGTGGTAAAACGGCGGGCTTTGGGATTAGTTTTGGGGTCAGAGTCGTACACCCCATCCACCTTGGTGGCCTTGAAAACTACTTCCGCATCAATTTCCGCGGCCCGGAGAGCGGCGGTGGTATCGGTGGTGAAAAAAGGATTACCGGAACCAGCCCCAAAAATTACTACCCGACCCTTTTCCAAATGACGGATGGCCCGACGACGAATGTAGGGTTCTGCCACTTCCTGCATGGCGATCGCCGTTAGCACCCTGGTGGGAATGCCCATTTGTTCGAGGGCGTCCTGGAGAGTCATGGCGTTCATCACCGTGGCAATCATCCCGATGTAGTCAGCGGTGGCCCGGTCCATACCGGCGGCGGAGGCCTTCACTCCCCGGAAAATGTTGCCTCCCCCTACCACAATGGCCAACTGCACCCCAGCCTGGAGAACATCTTTGATTTCCTGGGCGATCGTCCCCACCACAGCGGGATCAATGCCATAGCCCAGGTCTCCCATGAGGGCTTCACCGCTCAATTTCAACAAAACTCGCTGGTAACTCATGCCGCCATCACCATTGATACATTGATATAAAGACTAAAGAAGAGGGGTTAAACGCAAAATTCCCCCCATACCATAGCACCCAAGGGGAACCTGCAACGACTTTTAAACACCCCCAACCTGCCACCAGCGGTTAGCAAGCCGTTTTATGACCCACTAATAGCCCTTAATTCAACGGGGATCTCTGCCAAAACAAACAGGTACTTCACGCAGCACTTAATGCCTTGATTTTGGCAATTTCTGCCTCCAAACTAGGCAGTTTTTGATTATGGGCTTGGGCGGTTTCTAGCCAAAGATCTTGAACTATCATTAATTCCTGTAGGGTTTCTTCCAGGGTTTCTCCTTGGGCCAGACAACCAGATAAGGCAGGAACTTCAGCAACAAAACCACCTTCTATACAGGGATAAATAACAATTGGATAATTCATTTATTTTTCCTCGATAATTTCAAGAATGCGGCGGATATAAATAGATTTGACTTTTTTATTGTGCACAGGTATGACCAAAATAATATCATTTCTTTTGAAAATATGATGACTACCTGTGATTCTCTCAAGGGAAAAACCGTCTAACTCTAATAACTTACGGACGTCGCCAAATCTAATGTTATTAGGGCTGCTTTTCAACAGGGCAATTAGTTTTTCTCTTTTTGGCACGGCTACAAAGTTTATCGGTTATGTTCTCGAAAAAATTGATGGGGTCTCAGCTACTTTTCAGAATTAAGCCCTGTGTGCAAAAACATTTTTATTGATAATATTTCTGCGTAATCTGTCCAATTATTTAAGAATGTAAAGTCGCTTTTAAAACATCTGTAACCTCTATTGAAATAACTATAAAGAGACGATTGTTAGACAGATAAATAAAAATTTCAAGGAAAAGAGTTGACCGAATGATAACTGGTAATAGGTTTGAAAAACCATGTCCCCGATAATCCTAATCAAAAATGAAAAGCTTGACAACTAGGAAAATGACTCAAGCCCCCCTTACAATAGATGAGCAGTTTTGCCCATATCCTTAAAGCCAATCTGAATGCAACCTACTGATCCAACCAAATTTACTGAGCAAGCCTGGGACGCCATTGTTAAATCCCAAGAAGTGGCCCGCCGTTATAAGAACACAAATTTGGAAGTGGAACATATTCTGCTGGCGCTCTTGGAGCAGGATAAAGGTTTAGCTGCTCGGATTTTCCAGCGGGCAGCGGTGGATGGGGAAGGCCTCCGGCAACAGTTGGAAGTTTTCACCAATAGACAGCCAAAACAAGCCTACGTAGAACAGCTTTACCTGGGGCGTAGTCTGGATGTGATGCTAGACCGGGCCGATGCCGCCCGCAGTAGTTGGGAAGATAAATTTATTTCCGTTGAACATTTACTGGTGGGCTTTGCTGAGGATGACCGGGTGGGGCGCAAAACCCTACGCACGTTTAACCTTGATCCCCAGGATTTGGAATTGGCTATCAAAGCCATTCGGGGTTCCCAAAAGGTGACGGAACCGAACCAAGAAGAGCGCTACGAAGCGTTGGATAAATATGGACGAGATCTGACCGAGCAGGCCCGCCAAGGTAAGTTAGACCCGGTCATTGGTCGAGATGAAGAAATTCGTCGGGTTATTCAGGTACTGTCCCGGCGCTCCAAAAATAACCCTGTTCTGATTGGTGAACCGGGAGTGGGTAAAACGGCGATCGCCGAAGGCTTGGCCCAACGGATTATCAATGGCGACGTGCCGGAATCGTTAAAAAATCGTCAACTGATTTCCCTGGACATGGGCAGTTTAATTGCCGGGGCCAAATACCGGGGAGAATTTGAAGAAAGACTGCGGTCAGTGATGAAGGAAGTGACCAACTCCGATGGGCAAATTATTTTATTCATCGATGAGCTTCATACCGTGGTAGGGGCCGGGGGTCGGGAAGGTTCTGGGTCCATGGATGCGGGGAATTTGCTTAAACCCATGTTAGCCCGGGGGGAACTGCGGTGTATTGGGGCCACAACGTTGGACGAATACCGCAAAAATATCGAGAAAGATCCCGCTTTAGAAAGAAGATTTCAACAGGTTTATGTTAAACAACCCAGCGTAGACGACACCATTTCCATCCTGCGGGGCTTGAAGGAGAAATATGAAGTGCACCATGGGGTCAAAATCACCGACTCGGCCCTAGTGGCGGCAGCTACCCTTTCCCATCGCTATATCCAAGACCGATTTTTGCCCGACAAGGCGATCGATTTGGTGGACGAAGCGGCCGCCCGATTAAAAATGGAAATTACCTCTAAACCAGTGGAATTGGAGGATATTGACCGTCGGTTAATGCAATTACAAATGGAAAAGGTTTCCCTAGAAGGGGAAGAAAAACGTCCTGGCCTAGGGGCTGACAAATCGTCCAAAGAAAGACTGGAAAAAATTCAGCAGGAAATTACCGAATTAGAGGGCCAGCAACAGGAACTATCAGGACAATGGCTTTCTGAAAAACAAATGTTAGAGGAGATCAACATCCTCAAGGAAAAGGAACAGGAACTACGGCTACAGGTAGAAAAAGCTGAGCGGGCCACGGATTGGGAGAAGGCAGCCAAAATTAAATACGGAGAATTGGAAGTCCTCCAACATGACATCGAAGAAAAGGAAAGTAAGTTGCTGGAAATTCAAGGATCCGGCAATACCCTGTTGCGGGAACAGGTGACAGAAGCAGACATTGCCGAAATTGTCGCTGGTTGGACGGGCATCCCCATGAATCGTCTGATGGAAACGGAACGGCAAAAATTATTGCAATTAGAAGGTCATTTACATCAACGGGTAATTGGGCAAACGGAAGCAGTAGCAGCGGTTTCTGCGGCCATTCGACGGGCGAGGGCCGGCATGAAGGACCCCAGTCGTCCCATCGGTTCTTTTCTCTTTATGGGCCCCACCGGGGTAGGGAAAACAGAATTGGCCAGGGCCTTGGCTGGCTTTTTATTCGACAGTGAAGAAGCCATGGTGCGCATTGACATGTCGGAATATATGGAAAAACATGCTGTTTCCCGTCTCATTGGGGCTCCCCCCGGCTATGTGGGCTACGAGGAAGGGGGACAGTTATCGGAAGCAGTGCGCCGACGGCCCTATTCCGTGGTGCTTTTAGATGAAGTGGAGAAGGCCCATTTAGACGTATTTAACATTCTTTTGCAGGTGTTGGACGATGGCCGCATCACCGATTCCCAAGGACGGGTGGTGGATTTTCGCAACACCATCATTGTCATGACCAGTAATATCGGCAGTGACCATATTCTCAGCCTTTCCGCCGACGATGCTGATTACGACAAAATGCAGAAACAGGTGCTCCAATCCCTACGGAAACATTTCCGTCCGGAATTCCTCAACCGCATCGATGACTTAATTATTTTCCATACCCTGAAACGGGAGCAATTGCGGCGCATTGTGGTCCTGCAAATTAAACGCATTGAAAGGCTATTGGACGAGCAGAAAATTACCCTTTTCCTCTCTGATGCAGCCCTTGATCATATTGTTAATGTCGGCTACGACCCCACCTATGGAGCTAGGCCACTAAAGCGAGCCATTCAAAGGCAGTTGGAAAATCCCATTGCTACTAAGATTTTGGAAAATGTGTTTGTGGCTGGGGATAAAATTTTAATTGATTGTGTGGATAATCAATTGATTTTTGATAAAGAAACAGAGCCGGAAACTAAGGTAGAAGAATCTGTGGAAGATGTTACCATGGTAGAAGTTGAGGTTCTTTCCTCCTAGATAAGATCTTTAAACTCCTTGCCAATGTGACCGCAGAGTTAAAGTTAAATAGTTGGACCTAATAACAGGGATATTCCTATAGCTATTGTCCAATGACTCAGCCCACTCGCTTAGCTGAAAATTTATACACTCAACAGGATTGCCCAATCTGATTTGTGATCGGAATAATCATATGTGATCCAGTTATAATCCTGTTAACAATTATTGAATTTTTGTCGGTACATCTTCCTCCGTTAAGCGGGATTCCAAATCTGTTTTGACTTTTTCTAAATCTACCCCTTCCCATTGGTGTAGCAACACGTATAAACAAGGAATTAGAAATAGAGTCAACAAAGTTGCTAGGGAGAGACCAGAAAAAACCACAATGCCCAAGGGTTGCAGTAATTCCGAGCCTTGACCAATGCCCAGAGCCAGGGGAAACATTCCCAACACGGTGGTGATGGTGGTCATTAAAATGGGGCGTAATCGTTGGGGAGCTGCCCGCAAGATAGCGGCTTCCCGGCTGATGCCCTCCTGGACCCAGATTTGATTGGCTAATTCCACCATAATGATGGCGTTGTTGACCACAATACCCACTAGGAGAACTGTGCCCACAATTACCGTGGCCCCGATCGCCGTTTGGGTAATAAATAGGCCCAAAATACCTCCAGCTAAGGCTAAGGGGAGAGTGAACATAATCACCAGGGGATCGAGGAGAGAATTGTATTGCACCGCCATGACCACAAAGACGAGGAAAGCCGCCAAGCCCCCCAAAACCACCAGGGAAGACTGTAATTGTTCATTGTTAGCGGCCGCCGTACTGGGGAGTCGGGAAACCCCAGGGGGCAACTCCATGGCAGATAAAACTTGATCCACCTGTTCCAAGGCTTCACTGAGGCGGGCCCCTTCCACTAAGGTTCCAGCAATTAAAAACACCGGCCGTTGGTTAATGCGCTGAATTTCCCCCGGTGCTCGGCCTTGGTCAATGCGGGCCACATCTCCCAAACGAATTGGGCGATCGCCATCGATAAAGAGGGGAATTTGGGCCAGGTCTCCAGGGCCAGAGAGGAGGTCATTGTCCAATTTCACCCGCACGTCCACCAGGCGATTTTGCCGCTGTAACTGGGTAGGTACCGCCCCATCTAGGGCAGTTTGGATAGTTTGTCCGATGGCTTGGGTGGTCAAACCTAGCTCCGTTGTCCTGGCCCAATTCGGCATAATTTGTACTTCCGGTTGTCGGGGATCCGCATCGGGACGAAAACGGGCCAATGTCACTTTTTCCCCCAATTCCGTCAACACTGCCCGCCCCGCCTGGTCTAACCCGTCGGCGTCATTGCCCTGCAGAATTACATCCACATCTACATTACGCAGGGGCGAATTACTCAAAATTAAGCCTCGCAACTGCCCCGGCGCTACCCGCAGGCGAATATCCACCAAGTTCAATGCTTCTAGTTCCGTCGTAACCCGCTCCGTAAAAGCTTCCACATCAGTATTGGGTTTAAGAGTAATGGTGCTGGAACTACGGAGGGCATTGGCATTGACATTGCTACCAAAGAGAAAGCCCCCCACGGTGGTAAAGGCATATTCCGTTTCCGGTTGGTTAATCAGAATGTCATCCACGATCGCCATCAGACGTTTGTTGTCTTCCAAAGGAGTGCCGGGGGGAAACTGGGCAAACATGTTGGCTTGGCCAGTGTTGATGCGGGGCAAAATTTCCTGGGGAATTTGTTGGATCATCCAAATACTGCTGCCACCAAAAACGATGAAAATGCATGCTACAGCTACCAGTCGATGGCGGATCAAAGTGGAGAGAAAACGGGCGTAGGCCCCGGTGGCTCCTGCAAAGCGTCGATTAAATTCCCGAAAGAAAAACCAATTCCCTAAACCACTCCGTTGCCGGATGGCCAGTAAACGGGAAGCGGCCATGGGCACCAAGGTCACCGCCACCAGGATGGAAGCCGCCACCGCAAAACTAATGGTCAGAATTAATTCGTTAAAAATTAGGGCAATGAAGCCACCAATCATTAAAAAGGGCAACACCGCCACCAGGTTAGTGCTAGTGGAAGCCACCAAGGCCGACTCCACCGTTTGACTACTGGCGATCGCCTGATGGCGCATTTCTCCTTTAGTGAGTGGCACGGCATTAACTTTGCCCGGGGTCATGCCCGCCCCTTCGGCAATGGTTTCCAGCATCACAATGGAGTTATCCACCACAATGCCCACCCCTAGGGCCAAGCCCCCTAAACTAAAAACGTTCAGAGATAGGCCAAAGGCCTTCATGACAATAATGGCCGCCATGGTGGCCAAGGGAATGGCCAAGACAATAATTAGCGTTTGTCGCAAAGAGCCCAGGAACAGCAAAACGGCGATCGCCGCCAGAGTAGTGCCAATGAGCCCGGACACTACAACATTATTAACCGAGTTACGGATAAAGACGGAATCATCCAGGGTGGTGGTCAGTTCTGCCTGCTGGGGAATAATGCCTTCCGTGCGCAACTCATCTAAGCGTTTTTTGACTCCATCCACCACTTCAATGGTGTTAGCCTCCGGTTGTTTCTGCACACTCACTTTCACTGCGGGGCTACCATTGAGGGTCACAAAAATTCGTTCTTCTTCTGTGCCATCAATGACATTAGCCACATCCCTTAGATAGACTTTTTGAGCGGGTTGTCCCTCCGGACCGGGCACCGTGCCCACCACCAAATCCTCAATTTCCTGGGCTGAAGCAAACCTTCCCACTGTGCGGGTGAGGGGTTCCGACTCCGCACCAACAATTCTGCCCCCGGAAATATCCACATTACGACTCTGTAAAGCCTCCAACACCTGGGTCAAGCTCACCCCTGACCGCTGTAGCCGTTGTAAATCGATATTTACCCGCACTTCCTCTTGGGCCGCCCCCGACACATTCACCGATGCCACCCCTGGCACTACCCCTAGTTCCCGAGCTAACTCTTCCTCTGCAAATACCCGCAACGATGGCCCCGACAATTCCGGGGAAGTCACCGCGAACTCGTACACCGGTAATTGGGAAGGGTCGAACTTAAATAACCGGGGCGTTTCTAAATTATCCGGTAGTTGATTGCGGGCTCGGTTAAAAGTTGCCGTGGCATCATTCAATGCCTGGTCAATATTTCCCCCTGGCTCAAAAAATAAATCGAGACTGATCTGCCCTTCCCTGGTCTGGGAATAAACCTGAACGACTCCTTCCGTGGCCGATAGGGCCGCTTCCAATGGTCTGGTAATTTCATCCACCGCCACTTCCGGAGAAACCCCTGGGGCATCTAGTCGCACCCCAATGCGGGGATAGGTGATGGAAGGTAACAGATCCACCGGTAGGGAAAAAACGGCAAACACTCCTAACACAATGATGGCTAGGGTGAGCATCAGGGTAGCAATGTGCCGACGGATGGCCAGGCCACTCAGGCTAAAAGCAGAATTGGGGGAGGACATGGGCTTGGGAAAGATGGAGATTGGGGGTAGAAACAGTCGCTGGCGCTAGGGAAAGATTAGGCAGTTAAGCTAGAAAAGGAATATAAATGGGGCGAAATAAAAGAACCATTGACCAACCCCTAGCAACTGGCTATTTCTCTGATAGCACGCTGAGACGAATGGGACTGTCTGGTTGTAAAGGTTTGCTACTACGGACAACAAACCGTTCCTGGGGAGCTAGTCCTGCCACAACTTCCACTTTGCCGTTGGCAATTTCTCCGAGGGTGACCGATCGCCTTTCCAATACTTCCTTTTCTCCCTCCTTAATCACCACAAAGATGGCATCTTCATCGACAATGGCGGATTCCGGCACCACTACATTGGTGGCATTACTAGCACCAAAGCTGACCCGAGCTAACAGTCCGGCCCCAATTTTTTCACCGGGATTATCCATGGTTACTTCCACTGGCACTAGGCGGGAGCTAACATCGGCCTGGGGGGAAATACGGGTTACCACCCCGGTAAAACTCTCACCAGGAAAGGCATCTAGTTTGACATTGACCTGTTGCCGCAACGCAATTTGGGCTAATTGTAATTCCGATACCTGCACGTTAATTTCTAGCTGACGAAAATCCCCCAGTTGTAAAATTTCCGTCCCGGGTTGCACTAAATTGCCCGATTCACTCGATCGCCGCAATACCCTACCGGGAAATGGTGCCCTGACAGTGGCATATTGCTGCCTTGTTTCTGCCTGGTCAATGGAAGCCCGTTGGGCATTCATTTGGGCCGTGGCCGCCCCCACCCTCTGTTGTTCAATTTCCACCTGGGCGATCGCCGAGTTGAGGATTTGGGAAGCGGTTTTAGCCGCAGTTTTGGCCTGACTCAATTGTTGACTGGCACTGGCCTGTTCGTTGCGTAAAATTTCCTTGGCTTGGCGGGCTCTGGTTTCTGCCTGTTCAGCCTGTTGGGCACCGCCGGCCCCCTCTTCAGCCAACAAACGGAAGCGAGCGGCATCGGCCTGGGTTTGATCCACTTCCAGCCGGGCTTGTTCAATGCGGGCGTTGAGGGAAGTTTCTAACCTGGTAATGTCCGCCTGGGCCTGTTGCAGTTGGAGACGGGCCTGTTCCACCCGAATTTTGGCATCCCCCACCTGACTTTGGGCGGTCAACACTTCTGAGCGTTGGGCCATTTTCTCCGCTTTGGCTTGGTCCACCGCTCCCAGGAGTAAATCATCTTCAATTTCTGCTAACACTTCCTCCCCTTTTACCCGATCGCCCACATCCACCAATAACTTTTGCAAGCGTCCTTCAATTTGGGACTTGATGGAAACCTCCCGCACCGGGGCAGTGGTGCCCGTATATTCCAACTCTCCCCCCAGGGCACCCGGTTTAGCCAAGGCCACATCCACGGCGATCGCCTGGTTTGATTCAGTGTTCTCCGTTTGGGCTTTGACATTCTGCTCCCAGAGATTACCGCAACCCATAAGGGAAAAACTCAACAGACCCAGCAGGGAAAGTTGCCGCCTTAGACACTGATGGGGGGAGTACTTATTCATAGAAACGGTGGGAGGGAAAATTAGTACTGAATCGCTGATCTAGACTAGGGAAGACCGGGGAAGCCAGCGAAAAAATCGGTTTAACAAGGCCCATGGCCCCAGGACAAACCAGTAATGTTGCTTTACCTTAACAAAGTAACAAACAACTTTACAAAACCCGCCCCGGGGGTGGCCGATTCTGACTCCATTTGTGCCAGTTAACTTCCCTTGGGTTTCTTCTGGGTAAACGTCAAGTTGACATCCTGGCCAAAGAAATTGGGCAATTGTGACCATTTGTGGCGATCGCCGGACAAATAGAGGAAAGTGGCATTAAACTTTTGTTAGCCCCTGTGCTTGCTTTGGCTGTGGGTTAAGAACTTATAGGAGCATTAAAGTCATGGCATTGGAATACATGATCGAAGACCTGATGGAGCAGTTGGTGGAAATGGGCGGCTCCGATATGCATATTCAGGCAGGGGCGCCGGTTTATTTCCGAGTCAGCGGCAAATTAGAACCCATTAACGAGGAAGTTTTAACTCCCCAAGAAAGCCAAAAGCTAATCTTTAGCATGCTTAATAATTCTCAACGGAAAGAACTAGAACAAAATTGGGAATTGGACTGTTCCTATGGGGTGAAGGGGCTAGCTCGTTTCCGGATTAATGTGTACAAAGAACGGGGTTGTTATGCTGCTTGTCTACGGGCCCTTTCCTCCAAAATCCCCAACTTTGAACAATTGGGACTCCCCAACATTGTGCGGGAAATGGCGGAACGTCCCAGGGGATTAATTCTGGTCACAGGACAAACCGGGTCTGGTAAAACCACAACCCTAGCGGCAATTTTAGATTTAATCAACCGCACCAGAGCCGAACATATTCTCACCATCGAAGACCCGATTGAGTATGTGTTTCCCAATGTCCGGAGTTTATTTCACCAACGGCAACGGGGCGAAGACACCAAAAGTTTTAGCAATGCTCTGCGGGCGGCCCTACGGGAGGACCCAGATATCGTACTGGTGGGTGAACTACGGGATTTAGAAACCATCGCCCTCGCCATCACTGCGGCGGAAACTGGGCACTTAGTGTTTGGTACTTTGCACACCAACTCTGCTGCTAGTACTATCGACCGAATGCTGGATGTGTTTCCCGCTAATCAGCAGGCCCAAATCCGCGCCATGCTCTCCAACTCCCTATTGGCGGTGTTTGCCCAGAATTTGGTTAAGAAAAAAGCTCCCAAACCTGGGGAATTTGGCCGGGCCCTAGTGCAGGAAATTATGGTCATTACCCCGGCGATCGCCAACTTGATTCGGGAAGGAAAAGCGGCCCAGATTTATTCCGCCATTCAAACCGGGGCTAAGTTGGGCATGCAGACCATGGAGCAAGGCCTGGCCACATTGGTGGTATCGGGGGTAATTTCCCTAGAAGAAGGTTTGGCTAAGAGTGGTAAGCCCGACGAACTGCAGCGATTGATCGGTGGCATGTCCCCCCAGACCGCCGCCAAACGCCGTTAAATACCCTATTGGCCACCCCTTAGCATTTTTCTTGTGGTTTACCATTGATTATCTGAATCAATCCCCTCACCCCCGACTGTTCCTCAACCAAGCTAGTAAATCCAGTGACGGAGACAATTAACCATGGCTACGTTTGTCGCTCAAGTTAAAGATCGTAAGGGTAAAACCACCAAAGCCAAGGTGGAAGCCATGAGCCCGGAACAGGCTCGTACCATCC
>NZ_JADEWJ010000375.1:0-2806 GCF_015207725.1 Synechocystis sp. LEGE 06083 | reverse complement strand
GAACAAAAAATTTCAGACCCTTCATTGTACGATATTTATTGCCCCCTGGAAGGCGAACAGGATCAATCAATGGGGCTAATTTCCTAACTTGGAATAATTTTTCGGTTGGAGGACAGCGTTTTTGCCAAACTTTCTTGGGGGTAAACTAGGAACTCGGTCTGGTGAAAAAAGTCCGATCTGTTGTAATGTCTGGGGGAAGTGGAGGCCTCTAGGGGCACTGCCTGGCTTTTCGTCGGCCCAAGCCTTGGTTGAAAGGTGAAGATGTTTCAATATATCTAAAGCCGTCGCCAATTGTCGCTCAGCTATTTGCCAAACCAAATTTCTCCGTCCTTTTATTTGTTGCTATGAGTCTGACCATTGCCGATTATCAATCCTTTTTGCAGGAAATTGAACCCTTTGCTCAACTCCCTGCTCCGGCGATCGCCGAGATAGCGGCAAAATTGAGGCCGTTAAGGTTTCGCATGGGACAGATAATCCTGGCCCGGGGAAAGTTGGCCAATAATGTCTATTTTTTAGTCAGTGGCCAAGCAAGGTTGCTGGGTTATGACCCCGGCACTGGTTACCCTGCCACCATGGCTTTGCTCCAGAATGGGGCAGTGATCGGCGATAACAATGCCATCAGAAATGTCCCCTGTGAAACGGCGATCGCCTCAACGGAAACTATTTGTGCCAGCCTAACTAGGGACGAATTTTTGGCTTTGGTGGATAAATATCCAGAACTGGCCAGGGTTTATCGCCACCAGTGCGGTCGGGTGGAACTGTTCGATTTATTGGGAGAACAACTGCAGCGCACCGCCCAAGGCAATGTGGATTTGCGCCAGCTGACCCTAGAAATGTTGCCCCACAGCCAGGTGCATCAGTTGGAACCAGGCAGCCATAATCTGCCCAGCAACTTGCCCGATCCGGAGAAGCTCTGGTTGGTGAGTAGTGGGGAGTTGGAACAATGTCCCCGGGGTAGTGCCCTGCCGGCCTCAGATTCTCCCCTTGTGCTCAAGGCTCAAACACCCGTACGTCTAATTGGTATCCCTCCCTTGCCCCGGTTTTACCCTGGGGGTTCTGGACAGAAACACAATGGTGGTGGCAACGGCCATGGAGAAGTGCCCCTAGCGACAGTGACCCCCCTGGCCCCGGAGGATTCCCCCTGGGATGACATTCCCTATGCCGATCCTAACCAGTTGGGGGAGCCATTACCAGAGCCCACCGTGGTCAAATCTGGGCGCAAAAACTATCCCATTGTGCGGGGGCAGAATCCCACCGATGCCGGGGTAGCCTGCTTCCAGATGATTAGTCAATATTTCGGTATGCCTTTCCGCCGGGATATTATCCAACGGATTGTCACCGAAGAAATTAAGCGCAGTGAGGCCCTTTCCTTACCTATTTGTGGGGCAATTATTGAATTGATGGGCTTGACTAGTCAGTTGGTGCGGATTCCCACCGGTGTTTTTGGGCAAATGCAGGTTCCTTTTCTGATCCGTTGGCAGGATAGCCTCGCCTTAGTGTACGAAGTTGGCGATCGGGAAGTGAAAATTGCCGTGCCGGAGCTGGGCCTAGTCAAACGCAACACCAGCGAGTTTCTCGAAACCTGGGGAGAAGAGGGACAAGGGGAGGTGCTGATGATGCATCCTTCCAAAGACACCCCGCAACAGAGATTTGGCCTGAGTTGGTTTTGGCCAGCGTTGGTGAAATATCGCCATATTCTCCTGTTGGTGTTTGTGGCCTCCTTTTTTGTCCAACTATTTGGCCTGGCCAATCCCTTGATGATCCAAATCATCATCGACAAAGTGATTGTGCAAAACAGCAAAGATACTCTGCAGGTGTTGGGTATTGCGTTGGTGTCGATCGCCATTTTTGAGGCGCTTTTGAGCACCCTACGAACCTATTTGTTTGTAGACACCACCAATCGCATCGATATGAGTTTGGGGTCGGAAATCATTGACCACCTATTGCGCTTACCCCTGCGTTACTTTGAGAACCGCCCAGTGGGGGAAATTTCCACCAGGGTCAACGAACTGGAAAATATCCGCCAATTTTTAACCGGCACTGCCCTGACGGTGGTACTGGACTCAGTGTTTTCTGTGGTCTATATCGTCGTCATGATTATCTATAGCCCCCTGCTGACGGCGGTAGCCCTGGGTATTGTGCCTATTTTTGTTGTTTTGACCCTGGTATTTTCTCCCCTGATCCGGAGGCAATTGCGGCTCAAGGCAGAAAGAAATGCCCAAACCCAGTCCTATCTGGTGGAGGTGATGTCCGGTATTCAGACCGTTAAAGCTCAAAACATTGAGTTGCGTTCCCGCTGGCAATGGCAGGACAAATATTCCCGTTACGTGGGGGCCGGCTTCAACACCGTTATTACCTCCACCTTAGCCAGCTCCTCCAGTCATTTTCTTAACCAGCTATCCGGTTTATTGGTGCTCTGGGTGGGGGCATCCTTAGTGCTGGACGGGGATTTAACCCTGGGTCAATTAATTGCTTTTCGGATCATTGCCGGCTACGTGACCTCCCCCATTCTGCGTTTGACCCAACTGTGGCAAAACTTCCAGGAAACTGCCCTGTCCTTGGAACGGTTGGCGGACATTGTTGATACGCCCCAAGAATCGGAGCGCGATCGCCAAAACATCCCCATGCCAGAAATTGCCGGCGAAGTGAAGTTTGAAAACGTCAGTTTCCGGTTTAAAAAACAGGGACCCCTGCAATTGAGTAATATCAATCTTTCCTTCGCCCCTGGAACCTTTGTGGCCCTAGTGGGGCAGAGTGGTGCTGGCAAAAGTACCCTGACCAAACTGCTCTCCCGACTGTACGAACC
>NZ_JADEWJ010000374.1:0-2811 GCF_015207725.1 Synechocystis sp. LEGE 06083 | reverse complement strand
TTTGAGAACCCGTTGCACCCAGATTTCCACCGCCACAGGCCAGGGGAGATTTGGGTTTTTGCTTTGGATATCAACTCCAGAAAATCTTGGCCGCCTATCTTTGCTTTGCCCGGAGAGTGTGTCAAAATCGTGGATAACTTAGTCTGTCCTAGGCTTCCATAACCTTATAACTATCGCCATCATTGCTATGTTGCCATTGCCATTAATTGCTAACGGAAAAGGATTTATCCGCGCTTTAGAAAACGACGGGGCTTTGGCAGTGTATGCCCCCCTAGAAGGTGGTTATGAAGGTCGTTACCAAAGACGTCTGCGGGCTAACGGCTACACCAGTGTGTCCCTTTCCGCTAGGGGTCTGGGGGATGTGGAAGCTTATTTGATGCAGGTCCATGGGGTACGCCCAGCCCATTTAGGTAAGAAAAACATTGCCCAGGAAGGGGCAGTGGGGCCCGTTTATTTTGCCCAGCCGATCGCCGGTTACCAATTAGAAAATTTACCGGCCCAAAGTAAAGGTTTGGTGTTGTGGATTTTGGAAGGTTATATTCTCTCCCAAACCGAAATTCAAGATTTAATTAGCCTCACCAAACGGGAACCCAAACTGAAAGTGGTACTGGAAATGGGGGGCGATCGAGTTTTCCGGTGGCAACCGTTACTAGATTGCCTCCAGGCGGCCTAGGTGGCAACTTTCCGGCTGCCGGACAATTACTAATACATCAATGTGGATAAAGTCCCCTGACCGGCTGGGTTATGGGGATTTAATTATTTGCTATGCTGCAGGTTGCTCCAAGTTGGGGGATCTGCGAAAGTTTTCTTCAAAAGTCGAAAGCTCATTGCCTGCCCTATTGTGAACTCTGATTTTTACCTTATTAAACCCTGATGACTGCCCGTATTGCCCGTCCCTACACGGTTTTGTCCATTGGGGCGGCCCTGGCCACCATGGGTCTCAAGCTGGCAGCCTATGCCATTACCGATTCTGTAGGGCTGTTGTCCGATGCCCTGGAATCTACGGTTAACTTGGCTTCGGCGATCGTTGCTTTTTGGGCTCTCTCCCTAGCGGCCACCCCGGCGGATTCAGAACATCCCTTTGGCCACAGTAAAGCAGAATATTTTTCCAGTGGGCTGGAAGGGGCTTTTATTCTCATTGCGGCCCTGGGTATCGGTTACAGCGCAGTGGAACGTTTATTTCACCCCGAACCCTTGGAGCAAAGTAGCCTGGGCATTGGTTTGGCGATCGCCGCGGCACTGTTAAATGGAGCGGTGGCTTGGATCCTTTGGCGGGCAGGAAAAAGATTAAATTCCATCACCTTGCGGGCCGATGCCCAACACCTGCTAACCGATGTCTGGACTTCGGTGGGGGTAGTGGTGGCAGTGGTGCTAATTTTCTTCACTGGTTGGCAATGGTTAGACCCCCTCATTGCCCTGGGGGTAGGACTGAATGTGCTTTGGACTGGCACACACCTACTGCGAGAAACCTTTTCGAGTTTGATGGATAAATCCTTGGACTCTGGGCAATTGCAAAAAATCACCCACTGCTTTGCCACCTACGAGGACCAGGGAGTGCGCTTTCATTTATTGCAAACTAGGGAAGCCGGGTCTCAGTCCTTTATCTCTTTCCATGTTCTGGTACCGGGGCATTGGACTGTGCAACGGGGTCATGACCTCTGTGAATCGGTGGAAACGGCGATCGCCCAACGCATTGCTGGCTCCCGGGTAACTACCCATTTAGAACCCCTAGAAGATCCCAAATCTTGGCAGCATGGCGATGATTTTCCCCCATCTCCCCCTTTAGGTGAGGGCAAGCCAGATTAGATTTTGAGGTATTATGCAAAAACTTGGGCTCGGCCTCGGCCGGTTCAAGCTTCCATAAAAAACTTTTTGTCATTTGTCAAGACAGGAGAACTCTTAAAAATATGAACTATACCAAAGACGACGATGGACGGCTGAATAATTTTGCCGTTGAACCTCGGGTCTATACAGCAGATGCCCCAAGCAAAGCCGATAGAAGGAATTATTTGATCATGGCCGCCATTGCCGTTGTCCTTGTGGCCGGGTTAATTGCTGTGGCGGTGGCAGCTTCCGGGGCCAGCACTTAGTTTTCTCCTTAGATTAAAAAGGGATGGCCATTGTTGCTCTCTGGTGACGATGGCCAGTTGGCTTTTACAATTAAGTTGAGGTGAAGGGGAAAAATAGCATGGAACAACAAACCACCACTCTCTACGACACCGATTTTAATCTTTGGATTGAGCAAACTGTGCATCAGCTTAAACAGGGCGATTTACAGTCTTTGGACGTGGAGAATTTAATTGAAGAGATAGAATCCATGGGTCGCAGCGATAAACGGGAAGTCTATAGTCGCCTGAAAGTTCTTTTCCTACACCTGCTCAAATGGAAATATCAAACCCAGAAGCGCACTGGTAGCTGGAAAAATACCATTGATGAGCAACGGGATCAGCTTAATTTAATTCTGGCCGATAGCCCCAGCCTAAATCCCTATTTGCAAGCTATATTTGCCGATTGTTATCTTAAAGGAAGAAAGGGCGCAGTCAACGAAACTAATTTACCCCTCTCAAACTTTCCAGTGGATTGTCCCTTTTCTTTGGCGGAAATCCTTGATGCTGAGTTTTTGCCCGATTAACCTGTCCAAACTGAATGACTTCCCCTGCCCCTGATCCGGCCCTCTCCACGGCGATCGCCAGCATCCAACAATCGTTAAATTGGTATGCTAGCCAGCGCCGCCATTGGAACTATCCCCCTAATCTGGAATTGCAGGGAGCGGTACGCCAAGATATTCAAGCTATGCACCTGTCTCTTATA
>NZ_JADEWJ010000373.1:0-2815 GCF_015207725.1 Synechocystis sp. LEGE 06083 | reverse complement strand
CCGATGCCGCAACGCCTTCGATTTCACCTTTGACAAAATTGGCTTTGTTTTTAGAGCCCCGCCGCGCCTCACTGTAGGACAAGAAAGCAGCAGGTGCCGCCCCAATACCGGGTATCGAACCCAACACAGCCCCGATAACACCTCCACGACAGATGGTTTTGAAGCAACGCTTGTACTCAGAAAAACTTACCGAGTCACTTCCCAAACAATGAACTTTTCCATGCTCATCGGATGGCCTTCTGGCATAAGCGATAATCTCTGGAATCGCAAAAAGCCCAATCAGAACAACAATAAAATTAAGACCTCCCATTAGGTCTGTGTTGCCCATAATAAATCTGTCAGTCCCATACACTAGGTCTAATCCAACCGTAGCCAAGAGCAGTCCCAGGGCCGCTGAGAAGAGACCATAGAGTAATTTTTCCCCGGCGATGCCTGCAATAATCAGTAATGAAAATACAATCAAGGTGAAAAATTCTGGTGGTCCAAAATTCAATGCAAAAGATGCAAGCCAACCGGCAAACAAAATCAGAGCGAGGTTGGAAATGATGTCTGCGGTACAGGACGAATAGAGCGCCATCCCTAACGCCTTACCTGCCTGACCATTTTTAACCATTGGATAGCCGTCTAATATTGTTGCACTCGAAGCTGGCGTGCCCGGCGTTTTAAGCAAAATAGCCGGAATACAGCCTCCAAAAACGCCACCTTTATAGACACCTAGAAGCAATAATATGCCGACAACTGGGGGTAGCGCGAATGTAAATGGCAATGTTAGGGCCACAGCCATCGTTGCTGACATTCCAGGGATTGCACCGCAGATAACACCGACTAATACACCAATTCCCAGTGCTAAAATGCTTTCCCAATTTGCAACTAGTACGAATGCATCGCCTAATATTTCAATCATACTCATGGCAACCTCAACAATTCACTTTGGGGTATATTTACGCCCGCAATATGATAAAAGAACACATACAACGCTAATGGCAACAAAAAACCACAAATGATAGCCGTTTTCCTGTATGCAGTACCTGATATAAATATCGAAAAAACTATAAAAGCTAAAGATGAACTCCAGACCATACCTATAATTGGCAACAAGAGATAATACCCACCTAAAAAAGCACCAAATATTAAAATGCGAACATAAGATCCTACCGTCTCGCGATCATCTGGTTCATCTGTAGCGGCATCTTTACTAAAAAAACCAAAAAGCAGAACAAGTACACCAATAAAAAACATCATCCAGGCAATAATAGTAGGCCAAAATACAGGTGATAAGACAATGCTTCTTACTGCTCTAGGACTATCAACAAATTGTGGAATGAAATAAACAACAAGAAAGAGAGAAAACAAAACTACCAAAACACCGACTAAGAAATCTTTTCTTATAGTCATCATATAACCAACCCTAGCTGTGAAAAATACGCACGCCGATTAACAAGCGTGCGACAAGGTTAGCGATTAGTTAATCCGCATCCCTAATTCATCAACCAAAACACTGAATGCAGAAGATTGCTCTTCAACAAACGATTTGCTTTCGTCTGGCCCCATATTCACAACTACAGAACCCAGGCTTTCTATATTCTTTACAAAGTCCGCATCAGCCGTCGCTTGATCCAGCCAATCGCTCCAGATGTCTGAAATATCAGAATTTAAAGTCTTGGGGCCTGCGATTCCGGTCCATCCCACTAGAATTTCTAGCTCGGGATAGCCCAATTCAGCGGCTGTTGGCGCGTCAATTTCAGGCAACCGTTCCTTACTAGTCACCATCAGTGGAACAAGCTGTCCGGCCTTTATGAAATTAGCTATAACTGATGAGTTCTCACATAGAAAGCTACCGCTACCGTTTAGGATTGCAGTCGCCGCACCACCACCTCCACGCATTGGCAGGTGTACGGTAGTATCGAGAGGATTTTCCACGCCGAAGGTGTTAAGCACCATGACACTGGACAGATGTTGCATACTTCCAACGCCAGAGGATGAATAAGCGATATTTCCCGGTGCCTCCCTGACGTGAGCCACTAGGTCATCCATGCTCTCAATCCCGCTGTTAACGCTTGCTGCGCAGAGGATAGGGTTTAATTCATAAATTCCAACAAAGGAAAAGTCGTCCAGAGTATAAGGAATATTACTCTTCATCGCAGGAGTCACAGAATGAGAGCCAACACGTGCCGCCAGCATCGTATAACCATCACCCCTGGAATTAGCAACATGAGCAGAACCCACTACACCACCTGAACCATCTCGGTTTACCAGCACAATTGGCTTGGACGAATAGTCTGATAATGCCTGGGTTAGAGCCCTGGCCGAGATATCGGTTGCACCACCACTACCATAAGGTATAACAAACGATATAGGTCGCTCTGGGTATTCCGCCATGGCAGCACCAGAGTAGGCGATGCCTAACGTTGTTCCAAGCAATAAAGCTTTAGAGCAAGTCACCATCATCTTTTGTGGAAGGGTTTTACTACTTTTCATTGTTTTTCTCCAATTAACCGCTGTCTTATTTTTATATCCAGCAGGCTGGATGTGTACATCAAGATTAAAGCACTTACTTAAAAAAAACAGTTAAATAAAAACAAAAATATTGAAAAAGAAATTAAGCTTATCTTTATCAAACTCAAGTAGTGACGACATACCATCGCCACCACTCTCTTGTTGCTCTGTCAGTTTTTATTCTCTCCACCAATTGGGCTCCAGGGCTCCGGAATAAGAATTTTATTTTCAATGGATTGCACCAGCGGCCGCATCTGCTTTGCATATGCCTGCCATTCGTCACTAGCCTGGAGCTCTGCACGCAGGCGTTGTCTTTCAT
>NZ_JADEWJ010000372.1:0-2833 GCF_015207725.1 Synechocystis sp. LEGE 06083 | reverse complement strand
GTATTACTAAAATTAGGGGTGCCTGCACCGGAACCACCAGGATTCAGATTATTGAAATTGGGCATTCCCGGCGTGGGACTATTGGGGAAAGCATTGCCAGGAGTCATGCCCGGCATTCCCAAGTTGGGATCATTAAAACCATTGGGACTCATGCCTGGGGGAGTTTGGCCATCGCCGGGTAAGGTAGCCAGGGCCACCCGATCGCCACCCACGGTGCGGAGAATATCTAGTAACTGCACCACATCGTTATAGCTAGCATTGCGGGAAGCATGCAGCACAATCAAACCGCTGGGATTGTATTGGTGGTAATTTTGCAGGGCACTGACCATCTGCTCCTGGCTCACTGGCTGTTTTTCCACATACAGTTGCCCCAGATCATCCAGGCTCACCATAAACATTTCCCGCATCTGCGGGGCCCCGGTGCTGGCCCTGGGCAGGTCCAAACTAATCGCCTGTTGCCGGGATAGCCCCACCGCCCCCAGGATGAAGAAAGTGAGAATACAGAAAATTACATCAATTAAAGGAATGATCTCAATGCGCACTTCCCCCTGGTCATGTTGACTATCTTGCCAGAGGGAAAGGGGCCTGGTGGGATGGTGCAAGGCCTGGAGCCGACGGGTAGACCGGGGAACTTTAGGGGAAGATGCCATGGGGATTTTAGAGAAAGGGGAGAGGGGCAGAATAGGCTTTGATTACAGATTCACAACGGTGGGGGAACTCCGTAACCATACTAACGACTGCAAAATGGGAACCGAAACTAAGTTGTGCAACCTCCATGGGGAAAGGATACAACTCCAGCAAGGAAAACTAGTAGGATTCCTGGGGCATGCTTTCCGCTTCCGAGGTGGGGGCCATGCCTTCGTCGTAGGCCATTTCTTCCTCAAACCAACGTTGACGATAGAGCACTTCCAGTTCACTGCCGGCCTTGCGAAACACTCGCATTTGGTTGAACCATAAACCCTGAAAGAGTCGATAAAAAGCCAAGCTGACGATCGCCACGATTAACCCCGTCGCCGTGGAAATCAAGGACTCCCCAATGCCCAGGGTAACCCCAGCGGTGGAAGCTGTACCCAAATCACTAATTTGGATGGAACTGAGGGACTGGATTAGCCCCAACACCGTTCCTAACAAACCTAACAGGGGCGCAAGGGCAATGATCGCTTCCAGGATTTTGTCCCCCCGCCGCATGAGGGCCAGTTGGTCATCGGCAGCCGACTCCAGGGCCAGGTGAAAAACCTCCGGGTCTGGGTGGGGCAGGCGCAACGGTGCCAACAGATATTTAGCAATGGGGAAACGCCGATTATCCTGGGCTACCCGAATGGCCGTGTCCCAATCCCGGGCCGCCGTGTCCAAAATGCGGGAAGCAGTCTGGGAACTTTTGAGGAGAATTTGCCCCCAAAACCACAACCTTTCGATGATCGTACTGACGGACAACACCGATAAGAGAATCAGGGGCCACATGGCCACGCCGCCCTTTTGAATCAACTCAATGGGATTCACTGCTATTCATTGCCTCCATTGCAAGATTTGCGACTAGGAAATTATTCAACTTTATGGGGGACTAGTCTGGTTAATCAGACCTAATCCCCTGGCGATCGATATTAACCAAAGTTAATCCTAGCGCAAGGAATCCCCCACCTAGAAAGATTGCCTTGCCACCGGAACCCATCAACACATTTCCCCCAGGGCTATGGGAGCTTGGCCAGCACAATTAGGGAGTCCATCTTGGCAACGGGCCCCTGTTTCAGAAAAAAATTGATTATTGCCCATCGATTCCCAGTCCCCTGTTCCCCAAATAAAGGCCAATTGGTTCAACCTTCGATGTATTGTAAATCGACCAACTTTTGCCAGATCTTGTTGACGCTTTCATCCAGTTCTTCTAGATCGGTGCGGCATTCCACATCGGGATTGCTGGGGGGTTCATAGGGGTCATCAATGCCGGTGAAGCCTTTAATTTCCCCACTGCGGGCTTTGGCATATAAACCCTTAACGTCCCGTTGTTCACAAACGGCCAAGGGCGCATTAACAAACACTTCTAAAAAGTCACCAATGGTCTGTTTCACTTCCTGGCGGATGGCTTCGTAGGGGGAAATGGCAGAAACCAGCACAATCACACCGTTGCGGGTAAGCAAATGGGAAACAAAACCGATGCGGCGAATGTTGGTATCCCGGTCTTCCTTACTAAAACCCAGACCCTTGGTCAAATTGGTGCGCACCACGTCTCCATCTAGCACTTCTAGACGGTAACCACTATCCCGTAATTTTTTCTCTAACGCCTGGGTGATGGTGGTTTTGCCTGCTCCACTCAGTCCCGTTAACCAGATTGTCACGCCACGTTGTTGCATAGATAGTTTAAGGATTTTTCAGAATTATCGATATTGCCGAGGAATTGGCTCCAAGTTGGCAGGGCAATGCGCCGCCCTTGAGCTTAGCTTTTTCGTTCCCCGTTGACAATGGCGGATTTTCCTCAACCTTTACTCAGAACTAATTGTTTTGCTTAACCTTTTCATAGCCTAATCATAAGTTTTTCTTAATTTGTCTGTGAAAAACTGTAGCGGGGACTAGTGGGGGCTCGCCGCTGATGGGGAATTTTGCTGTCCGTCGGCGATCGCCAACCCAAGTCCAAAATTTTCCTCCATTTTTCCTGATTGAGAAATTCCCGAAGCAATTATGACCATTAACAACGGCGTTAGTTTGATAAGCAAAATTGGTGGCTTTGCCAGCAGTAATGGGGCAGAAATTCCGGCCTTTGACCCCAGCACTAAGCGCCTATTTGTGGTGGCGGGCTCCTTGATCGAAATTTTAGATTTAACCAATCCCACCAACCCCACTA
>NZ_JADEWJ010000371.1:0-2856 GCF_015207725.1 Synechocystis sp. LEGE 06083 | reverse complement strand
TTGTCCAATAGCTAAATAAAAATGACCACAAAGATTGAAAAATTTAACTTTCTTTAAAGCTTTGCTGATTTATCCATTAATACTCTGACAACCCTAGTTAACTACTGAGTTGATTATTGGGGATGCTGTTAAATAGGGTCTAAAATGTAGCGATATTTACCAATGAAGATAGGAAATTTTGTCCAGATAAATCGACCCCAATAACTTTTACTAGGGGTTTCTAACCTGACGATCTCTACCAACTCTTGACCAATATGGGGGTTAACTTTTTGATGTTTCTGGTGCCATGGGCGGACATCCACAAGGAAAGTTCTTCACCCTGTTCCTTATCTAGATTGGGGTTTTATCAACTGAAAAGGAATGGATTAAAGACCGGAACCCCTGATTTTTCAAAGTCCCCTACATTGCGAGTCACAACACACAGATTATGGACAAGGGCGATCGCCGCAATAAATAAATCCGGTTGACTGAAGGTATAGTTTTGCTTGCGTCCCTTTTCCACTAGCCATCGCCACTGCAAAATTACATCTTCATCTACTCCCAAAAGGCGATCTCCAAACCAGGGGCGTAAAACCTGATCTAGCCATTGGTTCAATTCCTGACGAAATACTTCATCTTCAGCCTTTTCTATGCCAAAACGGATTTCCGCCATCGTAATGGTGCTGAGATAAAAGGAGGTGGGCGATTGGCGATCGGCCCAGGCTTTCACCGCTGGATGACAATTTTTTTTACGCAGTTCTGAAATTACGTTGGTATCCAATAGCCAACCCTTCATAGCTCCACTGCTCTGACGGGACTTTGGACGCTGGAATGCTCGAAATCTAGGCGATTCAGGGGCGATTGGGAAAGAAATTCGTGGATATTGGGTTGGGCCATCAAGGGCAAAAGTTTAGCAAATTGATCAGCGGCAAGAACCACCACGGCATCCTTGCCCCGCACTGTGACAAGCTGGGGATTTTCCCCCTGGGCTAGACGTACCAGTTCGCTAAAACGGGCTTTGGCATCTTCCAATTTCCAGGTCTGAAGGGTATCTAGACCCTGGGTTGCTGAATTAGTCATTTTCTTACCTGACTATACCTAGTCAGATTCTAGCCTAAAATTCTCCCTATTCGTATTCAATTTCCAGCTTTTTAACTGAAGACCAGCAGTGAGCCCCCTTAATGAGAATGAGTAATTGTAAAAAATGTCCCTTCTTTACAAAAAACCACCATTTTTACTTAAAAATTCATGTTCTCTATTGATAATATTACTTACGGTCTTGGCATACCATCTTCCCCCACGGGACGTTTTTACCCTCGACTCGTTCAGTCGCTTGGCGATCGCCTCTAGGGTTTCCTCTTGTTCCCGCAGTTGAACAATTATTTCCACAATTTTGTGGTTCTCAGCTTTGACCAATTTTTTATCTGCTACTTGGTAACCAAAGCCAACCCCACCGATATATTCTCCCTGGGCCTTTTTGTGTTGCAAAGCTGTACTTGTCCTTTCCCCAATGGTTTCCCGTTCCCACTGGGCCACTGACATTAAAACGTTAAGGACTAACCGCCCCGCCGCTGTCCTAGTATCAACCTGTTCCCCGACGGACATCAGGGAAAAACGATCCGCAAAGTATTTTTCCAATAGGTAATCGAGATCACGGACAGAACGGGTCAGGCGGTCTAACTTGACTATGACCAGGGCTTCGGCTTCCCCAGCTTCCAACATTTTCAGGGCTTTTTCCAAGCCGGGACGATCTAAAGTTTTGGCACTTACCCCGGCATCAGTGATAATTTCCAGTATCTCAATATCGTATAAAGAAGCATAAGCTTGAATCTTTTCTGTTTGGGCATCGAGGCTAACTCCCTGGGTTGCTTGCTCTTCGGTGCTTACCCTGACGTAACCTATCGCTTTCATTCTCGCTTCCCTAAAATTGAACACCTATCCCGTCATTCCCAAGTCTAAGCCTAAACTAAGCTATCTCAATGGTACAAAAGTCAATTATTTAAAAATCAGTTAACATTTCGGTACATTTGACACCACGGAGAATGCTCTGTAACCCCGGTCTATTGAAGTTTTGATATTGATATCTGCCTGATGATAATTGAAGCTGGGATAGTCTGAGTTGTGCGGCGATCGCCTAGTTATGGGGTTAGCCGTTTGCGTTCTGCGATACGTTCTGAGGTGTTGAGTTGCAGAAGTTTGACCGTTGTGCGTCCTTCGGGGGTTAGTCCTTCAATGTGATGGTGACTAAGGCTAAAGTGCTCACTCCAGGACTGGGTACGAGGGTTGAAAAGAAAACAAAATTCTTTGGTGTGAAGATCGAAGGAGCCTAAGTCGCTTCCTTTGTGACGATTACAACGCCAACAGGTTAGGGCAAGATTCTCGGAAATGGTTTGTCCTCCGTGTTTTTCCGCGATGATGTGATCAAGTTCATGGGGGAAAAAGGAAAGATTTGCTGGGAGGCGACAGTATTCACATTGGTCGTTTGCTCGTTCTGTAACTAGGCGGCGCAGGGCAAGAGAGATGTAGGTTTTGCTCACAGTTAGCCGACTAAGTTTTTAAGGTTGCCTGCTTTGAGCATAATGACAAGATGTTCGATGCGTTCATACTCGTCAAGTTCAGCCTGTTCCGAGGGGGTCAGGTTTTCTTCTCGATTCAAGAGGTTTCTTAAGCGTTCCTGCATTTCTGGGGTGGGTCTGAAGTCTGAGATTTGTTGGGGGGTAGGATTGCTAGCGATGAAGTTGAGAATGTAGCGATAGAGGTGGGCGGGTAAGGGGGAACCGGGTTTGAGAATATCGGGTAGGCGATGACGTAACCAGTCTGAGGGGTTTTCTCCTGTTTGTACTATTTGCTCTAGGAGTTCGTCGGGGAGGTCTAGGG
>NZ_JADEWJ010000370.1:0-2879 GCF_015207725.1 Synechocystis sp. LEGE 06083 | reverse complement strand
GGTTTTTTGAAGAATGTTGCAGGAAAAATTTTTTAACTGAAGCATTGGTTGGGAATAAAGTTTATATATCTAGGTCGCAATTTCCCAAGGGTATGGTCGCCGGCGAAGCGGCTTTAGAAAAAGAGCTTAAAAATAATGGTTATTATATAGTTTATCCCGAAAAAATGCCATTTTATGACCAATTAAAAGTTATGAGAGGGGCTGATGTTGTTGTCGGCGTTTCAGGGAGTGCACTGCATAATATAATCTTTTTAGATGAGCCACCTAAGAAGATTATCGAAATACAAAGGAGGGGAAGGTCAAATGGAACTCAAAAAATTATAAACAAGGCAAAGGGTGTAGTTTCGCAATCCATCTATGCAATTCTTGATAGTAGCAGCACAAAGTCCAGTGCCTCAGTAAAAATGGACGCTAAGGAATTAAGTGAAAAACTAAAAACTTTTACAGAAGGGAGCAGGGTTTATCTTCCAGCGCAAGAATATATCGACAGGGAGTATGAGGCATTAATTTCATACGAATCTATTAGGGATGTTATTAATAAGACTCCTGACCATATGGTGAAGGAGGTTTTTGATTTCGACGATATTGATGCTATAAAGAATCTTTGTGATTTTAGGAGTTTTTCAGCGCTTAATTTTTATATGGGAAGGCTCTATGCATGCTTCGAAGAATATGAAAAAGCGAATGAAAACTTCAGAGCTGCCATTGTTTCATCGCCTAGAAATGCTGTGTATAAGTTCTATTATGCCAAGTTTTGTGCAAAAAATAGCGATTATATATCAGCCCTAGAATGGGTTAGTAGAGCCCTTGATTTAGACGCTGAAAATGATAATTACAAAAAAATAAAGTTAGAGTGCTTGGAGAAAATTGGAGCATATAGAGAAGCGCTCGATTTTGCTACCTCCTTTAATCAAAGCTCCAGCCTATTAAGCTATGTGGAAAAGACTGTGGAAAGAATTGAAGGTAAATTAAAGGCTATATAGAATTTAAGGGGTGTGGCCGTGTCTTCTATTTTGAGTAAGTTGTCTGAGATGTTCCCAAGCTGCTTGGTTGAAAAAGATGATTTCTTTTTTGATTGTAAAAGTTATGATGACTCCTTGGTGAAGGTTTATCACTCAACAAATGTTGTAGGCGAGGTGAGCTTTAAAGGCAGAGGCGGAGTTAATAACGTGCTCTACAGAGGAGCTGCTAGCAGGTCAAAAAATTCAACACTAACGATTTCAGGCAATAATAATATCATTTTTTTTGGTGCATATACTAAGCTGAATAACCTAAGACTAAGTATAAGTGGAAGCGATTCAGTGTTTTTTATTGGTGCTTTTTCTACGGTTGAAAGCATGACAGTCTCAATCAGAGGGAAGGGGTGTATTTTATTTGGAGATAATTGCATGATTTCTTCAAGGGTGATTGTTGATAATAGCGATCACCATGCGATTTATGACAAAGACTCTCGAGTGAGAATTAACCCTGATCAAGATGTTTTGGTTGAAAATAATGTTTGGGTGGGAAGAGATGTAAGAATTAACAAGGGGGCAGTCATCGGCTCTGGGGCTGTGGTTGCTCAAGGAGCTATAGTGAGTGGTCTCTTACCAAAAAATTCGATTTGTGGTGGTGTTCCCGCTAAACAATTAAAGCCAAATATTACATGGTCTAGGATGGCCTGTTCTAGTGTTGATGAAATGGAGGAAAGTGAAAGGCATAAGGTTTATTTAAAAAGGGTTGGTGGTCTTAACAAAAAATGTTTTTAATGATGAGTTGTTGCGTGTTACTTGGTTGATTCTATTTATTTTAATAAAATGAATTTTTGTACTAGGCTTTAAATATTTTACGGCGGTGTTATATGTTTGTAGGCGGCGCCTGCTATATCGGTTCCCATATGGTCAAGCAGCTTTCAAATGCTGGGCATAGTGTTGTGGTACTGGATAACCTGACAACCGGGCTTCGTGAACTGGCCTGCTACGGTAAGCTTATAGTAGGTGATTTGGCAGATACTGGCTTGTTGGAAAAGCTTTTCAGTGAGTACCATTTTGATGGCGTCATGCATTTTGCCGCTGCTAGTCTGGTGGGTGAATCTATGCAAAACCCAGGCAAGTATTACCGCAATAATGTGGTGAATACGCTTAACTTGCTAGACGTGATGGTGCGCCACGGCGTGAAAAACTTTATTTTCTCATCTACGGCGGCGACCTTCGGCGAGCCGGAATATGTACCTATTGATGAAGCGCATCCGCAGCGGCCTATCAATCCCTATGGTGCCAGCAAGCTGATGATTGAAAGAATTCTTCAGGACTTTCACGCTGCGCATGGTCTTAACTCAGTGGCGTTACGTTATTTCAATGCTTGTGGCGCGGATCCTGAAGGGAAGATAGGCGAGTGCCATGACCCCGAAACCCATTTGATTCCTTTGATTCTGCAGGCGGCCTCTGGACGGCGTGAATCTATTACCGTGTTCGGGCGGGATTACGATACCGAAGATGGCTCTTGCATTCGGGATTATATTCATATTGAAGATCTATGCAGTGCTCATGCACTGGCGTTGGAAGTATTGGCTGCGCGTAAAAAGCAAGGCGCACTTGCATATAACCTTGGTAACGGTCAGGGCTATTCAGTGCAACAGGTGATTGATGTTGTGCATAAAGTAGTAGCTGGCGATGACTGTAGGCTGGTAGTGAAAGAGGGGCAGCGACGCGCCGGAGATCCCGCTAAACTGGTGGCAGATGCCGCTTTGGCCAGGAATGAATTGGGTTGGCAGCCGCAGTATGCAGAGCTTGAAACCATCATTCAGCATGCCTGGGCGTGGGAGAAAAAGCTGGCCGGCCTATGAAAATCCTGTTGGGTACCAATCATTTTCAGGAAATTGCTGGTTCTGAGCTTGTAAT
>NZ_JADEWJ010000369.1:0-2923 GCF_015207725.1 Synechocystis sp. LEGE 06083 | reverse complement strand
CCCTCACCCCCAAGGGTGTATCACTGGGAGCTACCCGCACATTACTAAAGTAACCGGTGGCATAGATAGCGTTGACATCCTCTTGCAACTGACTGCGCGTAGTGGTGCGGCCGGGTTGGGTACGAATGGCGTTATAAACTAACAGCTCCAGTTCCGGGGTAGTGCCGGTAACTAATACTTCACTGACCAATACCCTTGGTTCTTCCTGGGCCGGGGCTGGAGTGGTGGTGCTGGGGCTAGCCGGAGGGGTAAAACTGGGTAGGGTCTGGGTCGGCCCCGGAGTACCTTCGGTGGTGGTGGGAGGAGCATCGGGGGTGAAGGCAGGGGCTTCCTCCACCGTTTCTTCTTCAATGGTGGTCTCCATTTCCACCTCTTCTACCTGCTCTTCCACAGGGGCTTGGGCCATTAATGAAGAGTCGTTCCCAAGCTGGTCTATGGGACTAGTTGACGTCGCTGTTGTTGCTACAGATTCCTGCTCACCCTGGGCCATGGCGGGGAGGGATGCCGTATCTTTGACTGCCTTGACGGACTCAATAGATGCTATGGAAGCAAGATCATCCACCGCTCTATCCAAATTTCCAGCCCCAACCTCCATATCTGCAGTTTCCGGGGGCAGAACCTCGATCGCCGTATTGGTCGCATCAATGGGGGAGACAATTTCCTGGGGAGAAGATGCGCCAAAGGCCTCCGATTCGGAAGTGGGGCCGGGAAAATTAAGTTCCGGAGATGGGGAAACCAATAGCTCCGTGCTGTCCCCATCGGCCAACATATTGAGGGGAGAAAATGGCTGAGTTGCCTGGGCTGGAGATGCCCCCAGAACAAGACCACTGGTTAACAAAAGAAGTCGATAGTAAGGAGAAAGAGTCACGCTTTTGTTCTGGTTTGACACGTCCTGACACCCAATTCAAGCCATTAATATTGATACAGACACAGGGGGTACGGAAAAATACCCAAAAACAACGCCGCGATGGCTAGGGATTCGCCGCGATTGCTTGCCCATTATCGAGTCCCGTCGGTTTCCTGACAAGCCGTTTGTGCAAGGTTTTAAACTGGTAGGTTGACCCAGACCCGTTGGAAAGGTTCCAAACCAAGCAAGGGCGATCAGGAGGCACCTATTTGGGACTGCAGGCGCTCAATTTGGCTTAAAACCCGTTTTTCCACCGTTTGGTAAGCAGATTCAATTTCGCCCAAATCCCGCCGGAAACGATCTTTGTCCAACACCCTGGCCTGGGGATCGGTCTGGGTGTTATCCCACAAACGACAGGTATCCGGACTAATTTCATCGGCTAAAATAATCCTCCCCTGGCGATCGCCGCCGAATTCTAACTTGAAGTCCACCAGGGTAATGTCGCACTGGGCAAAGAATCGTTGGAGATGCTGGTTAATATTTAGGGCCAAGTCCTTGAGGGTCTGCAATCCCGCTTCATCGGTGACTCCCAACAGCAAGGCCCGCTCCCAGGTCAGCAGGGGATCCCCCAGGGCATCATCTTTAAGGTAGAACTCCACCAACGGGTTGCCCAAGACCAAGCCTTCCTTCAAACCCGTTTGCTTACAAAGACTACCGGCGGCAATATTACGCACCACCACCTCCAGGGGAATAATGTCCACTGCTTTCACCAACATTTGGTCATTTTGGGGGCAGTCAAGGTAATGGGTGGGAATCCCCAGGGTTTCTAGCCAACGGAATAGGGCCGCTGAAATGGCGCAGTTAATGGCCCCTTTGCCCTGGATTTGACCTTTTTTTTGGGCATTAAAGGCGGTGGCATCGTCTTTAAAAATAGTTAGCAGTACATCTGGATCCTCTGTGGGGTAAAGGATTTTAGCCTTGCCTTCGTACAGTTTTTCCATGGAAGAGTTACCAAAATTGACAGCGAACTAACCTTGGGGCTGACCTGACCCTGAACCGATTTTAGCGGAGATGGGTATTAATACTTGGCTCCGGCAAAGGAAAGATTACCATGGTGGTGTGGGGCGCCAGTCCCGTCGGCCCAGGGAGCAAGAGGAGACCATCAAATGTTAAAGGCAGTGTTATTAGA
Organism: Synechocystis sp. LEGE 06083; assembly: GCF_015207725.1. Taxonomy (NCBI): domain Bacteria; kingdom Bacillati; phylum Cyanobacteriota; class Cyanophyceae; order Synechococcales; family Merismopediaceae; genus Synechocystis; species Synechocystis sp. LEGE 06083. The sequence continues at coordinate 887 of NZ_JADEWJ010000369.1, read as the reverse complement.
CTTCAATGGCGTGGTGATCAACGACGAAGCCATTCACCGGGCCCTAATTGACGAGTTGCTCCTCACGGAGAATTTGCGTCCCCTCACCCCAGCCGATTACCAACAGTTTTGTTTAGGCCGCAGCGACCGGGCCTGTTTGGTGGATTTGTTTGAGCATCGGGGTCGGGGGCTAACGGAAGCCTATCTGCAAAAGTTAATTGACCGCAAAGCGGAGAGTTACCATCAAAAACTGGTGGCCCTGGAAACCCTACCCATCTATGAGGGATTGAAGGAGTTTCTTAATAAATTGCAGTTACAACGATTGGCGATCGCCTTGGTGACGGGGGCTGTGAGGGCGGAAGTGGAATATGTGCTAGACCGAGCCGGCCTTGCATCTTACTTCCCGGTCATTGTGGCGGGGGATGATATTACTACGAGCAAACCCCAACCGGAGGGTTATCAACTGGCCATCACTAAACTCAATCAATGGCGTCAAAGCCAAGCGGTGGCCGATAGCCTATTGGATGATACCGCTCCCCTGTTGCCGGAAAATTGTCTGGCGATCGAGGATACCTTTGCTGGCATTGAAGCAGCGAAAAAGGCCGGCATTGCGGTAGTTGGCATTGCCCACACCTACCCCTATCACTTCATGCAACGGCAAGCGAACTGGGCCGTGGACCGCTTTGATGAGTTGGATCTAGACCGTTTACAGGTAATTTTTTCTCGGCCCAAGGTGGCAGTTTAAACCTTACTTAAAACTGCAAATAACAATTTGAGAATTAGCAAAAATAGAGCAATGGTGGCCATAACGGCGATCGCCCCGGCCATGGCGGCAATAATGACCGTGACAAGGACGGGAAAATCCAATTGGGCCGCCAATTCGACGATCACGGGCCAGCGGCTCAAAC
>NZ_JADEWJ010000368.1:0-2938 GCF_015207725.1 Synechocystis sp. LEGE 06083 | reverse complement strand
TATACAGTTTACTATACGTGTCTACACATTGTACTGTCTTTTTCGCTTCTCTTACCTTCGTCATACTCCCTCCAAGCTTTCCAGCCTTTTATCTCCATTCTAATTCACCCATTTTGATGAAAGAGGGTTATATTTAAATGACTCATAAGGGGTGCATCCCATTTTTTCCAGTTCGATGATTTTAAGTATAAATACTCATCCTTGGATGCCTTTCAGAATAAGGCTTTGAGAATTGCTTTACAGTTTGCCCAGTAGGATTTTTGCAAAAGTGGGATGCTCCCCTCATAAGCTCTCACTTTTGGAAATATATCTTTATACAGTTCACTATATGTGTCTACACACTGTACTGTCTTTTTCGCCTCTCTTGTCCTTGTCATACTCCCTCCGGGCTTTTCAGCCTTTTACCTCCATTCTAATTCCCTCAGTCTGATGAAAGAGGGATAGACTGGCATTATTAGGGGCAGTGTGGAGTATTAGTTAGTCCAGTTTTCGATAATAAGCTTACAATATTATAAATTCTCTAACTCGCTGATTAGTCTATTTATTTGAGGTTCTATGTCGGCCGTAGGTAATATAACTTGTTAATTGAAAGTCAACTTATCTGCTTAGGTTTTTGTGGTCTTTAGTTTAAATTAGAACTTCCTCCAAATTAAACTTCTGCTTATGTTAATGACTCTAAATCAGGATCTTATTTCATGGTAACTAACTTAATTACGTTCGGAAGTAACAACACCGCCGCTAATGATAATAGTAAATTATCTTCCTTGGGAGGGGTGTTTGACGATAGTGGCAATCTTATTGTCTTTGATACCTTGGCATCAAATTTGATAGGAAGTATTGATGATAATAACCTAAACGATGTCTACATTTACAACATTTCTACTAAGACATACATAAATTTAACTCTGAGGGGACCCGTCGGCTCAATAAGCATTAACGGAAATGAAAATCCATCGATTAGTGGGGATGGAACCAGAGTGGTTTTCCAATACAGTAATCCTAGTACGGGATCCATCGATATTTACCTAGCAACGAATTTATTTGGTAATCCCCCAACTTTCAGTCTTGTTACCCCATTCAACACTAACAATAACATCAATGGTAGTAGCAGGAATCCTAAAATTAGCCGCAACGGCCGGTTTATAGTCTATGAAACTACAGCCACAATCCCAACGGGTTCAGGAGATGATGCCGATCGTGATTTTGATATAATTTTATTTGATACTGTCAACAATTCTAATACATGGGTTAGCCAAATAAGTAACTCTGGTGGTAATCCTTTCAGCCCCGGCTCTAGTACCAATGGCACGGTTAGCGAAGTGGGTACTGTTGCTTTTCAGTCTCTTGTTCCTGAAAATGAATTAATGCCTGGTCCGGCATTTGGGAACAATGGATTCTCAGACATTTTCCTATTTAGTGCATCTAATGCAGGTGAGACTTTAACATTAGTATCTTTCAATCAAAATATTGCTCCCTTGGTGGGGGCGAATGGTGGTAGTTTTAATGCCTCAATTTCTGCCAATGGTAACTTTATCGCCTATGAATCAGACGCAAGTAATTTAGTTGCTGGTGATACCAACGGTCAGCGGGACATTTTTGTATACAACGTCAACAATGGCACGAATAAGCGAATTAATTTGCGCCCAGGGGGCATACAAACCCAAGGCGCTAGCCGTACTCCCAGCATTAGTGCGGATGGACGCTTTGTTGCCTTTGCATCTGATGATTCAAGCCTTGTTGCAAATGACACTAATGGTGTAACTGACATATTTGTCTGGGACGGCATTGACAACTCCATCAAACGTGTGAGTTTAGGAACAAATGGAGAACAAGCTGATGCTCCTGCTAGTAACCCCATAATAAGTTCGGATGGACGATTTGTATCTTTTCAATCCCGATCTACGACATTAGGTATGCCTACTACTGCTGGGACGTTGAATATTTTTAGTGTTTCTACTAGCTCTAGCCCCAATCCGAATCCAAACCCTATCCCTAATCCGAACCCAAGTCCTATTCCCAATCCGAATCCAAGTCCTATTCCCAATCCGAATCCAAGTCCTGCCGATACTTTAACCTCTCCTTTCTTCCGTTTTCAGAATACCAATCAGCCTGGCACCTATTTATTTGTCAGTGCAGGTGAAGCTTCATCTATTCGGAGTAACCCTGGCTTAAGTCAGTTCGTAGAGGAAGGCATTGCTTTTCGGGTGGCTCTACAAAAAACAGATCCATTACAACAGGCATTCTTCCGTTTTCAAAATACTAGTCTGCCTGGCACCTACCTGTTTGCCAATGAAGGAGAAGCGGCAGCTATTCGCAGTAACCCCAACCTGAGCAATTTTGTAGAAGAAGGCCTTGCTTTTTATGCCTATGGACCAGGCACAGGCAACGGCACCGCTGATTTCACTCGTTTTCAGAGTGTAGGTGTTCCCGGTACTTATCTCTTTACTGCTCCTGGGGAAACTTCTTCTGTGATAGGAAACCCCAATTTTGTCAGGGAAGGAATTGCTTTTTCTGCCGCCCTTGGTTGATTTCCTTGAAAAAAGCTAATGCTTTGATTGAGTTTAATTAGCTAAAAGTTAACTTCATATTTTTGGGTAAAACCCTCTGGAAACGGAGGGTTTCTTGATTTTTTCTGTGGGTGAATCCAGTTTGTAATCTCGACAACAGGATAAGGCACAGCAACTAACCAGAATTCAAGTTAAGATTCATTAAAAAATCCTTGCAAGTCAACAACTTATAGACTGTCATCTGGTTTGTAGACTGGCATTATTAGGGGCAGTGTGGAGTATTAGTTAGCCCGATTTCTTATAATATCCCTCTTTCATCAAAATGGGTGAATTAGAATGGAGATAAAAGGCTGGAAAGCTTGGAGGGAGTATGACGAAGGTAAGAGAAGCGAAAAAGACAGTACAATGTGTAGACACGTATAGTGAACTGT
>NZ_JADEWJ010000367.1:0-2958 GCF_015207725.1 Synechocystis sp. LEGE 06083 | reverse complement strand
ACAATAAGTTCGTCACCATAATTAGGAGCTCCAGCACCACCAATTAAAACTATATTCTTCATGATAAACCCTTAAATTTTACTTAAAAAAGACTTTCCAAAACGTTTTTCTAAAAACTGATACTGCTTATTCATATTTTCTGCAAGGTGGTCACGAACCTCTTTTGGCATTTTTAAACCGCTTCCTTTGTGTATTCTTTCTTCTGATCCAGTAAAATCAAAATCTTCAGATACTCCGATAAAACTGGATACTGTGGAGAGTACTTCTTTAGGGCTATTTCTAATGTCACCGAAAGGCAAGTAAAGAATTTTATCTTTTAAACTATCCCATCTAGGCACGTAAGTACTATAATCAGCTCTATCTTCAATAGAGTAATGCTTAATATTTTCATGAAAAATATTAATATCCACTACTTCATTACTATTAGGTAATCTCTGATTAACTACTGCACTTTTACATACCGCGTTACAAATTGCCTTAAAATGCTTATTCACAATCCTCAGACTCTGTTTTTGTGTTAATTTTTTCCTTTTTTGGTCCGCGCTCATAGCGTTAATTAAAGGTTCCCTAACTGCTCGCTTATAATCACCATTCCTAACCATATTCATCTTTAGCTGAGACCACGCTCGCTCCACTGGATCTCTTATTATATATATATATACAGGATTACTACACAATTTATTCATATGAGTAATTGCTTGACTACTCAACGTAGAATATTCAGGTGTAATTTCTCCTGTTACTTTTCCAGGTGGAGCTTTTGAAAAAATATACTCGTACCATTCATCTGTAAACTTGCCATTACTTCTCATAATAGAAGAAAAGTAAGAAACTTCGCTCCAATCAATTGCTTGTTTATTACCTACAACCTTAGAAAGCTCTCGACGCATTGTGTGCTCCAAGTGCCATAAAATCCACTTTCTGAATTCAGGCCTATAGATATAATCAAAAAAATGCACTTCTTTCATTGGTGGCATCCATATCTCAGGATGTTTTCTCAGCTGTTGATCAAGCCAAGTAGTGCCTGCTTTCTGTGCGCCGATACAAATAAAACTAGGTGCATTGCTCATAAAGACCTACTTAATTTTTAATAAAACCACCAGAGGATGAAAGCCTCTAAAAATTTTCCGCAACTCAAAATTTAGCATAATATGCGAGGACACCAAAATCTGTTATGCTACCGCCATAATCAAGCATTTCAGAAATAACCATTAACACCTCATTTAGCTCGTCAATTTTTTAACTAAATCTGAGCCTAAACACCACCTGGCTTTCTATATTAAAATGAGATAAACTGCATTCTATTTTTTTACCAAAAAATCATAAGCCCAAATTTCATTATTACAATCTTCTGGATTACTTATATATTTTCCCACAATTGAAAATATAATAACAACAGGCTTGTTTTTATCAAAAAATCAATACTTATAATAATTTTTATTTGTAAATAAAAATTCTTCAAATTTCCCCTCACACCAGCTTTTGAAATCATTAAAATTCATAGTACTTTCCTTACAAAAAAAACATCACTACTTACAAATTCTAAATCTTCGAAATTCACTAATAAGGGAGTACCTTTAGAGTCAAAATCATACTTTGTTAATAAAAAATTTTTCTTAAATCTCCCGATATTTATTATAGTGTTAAAAAAACACTCATCCGGTATCCACACCCACCGAAAAAAATCTCGATAATTAGGCTCTACTCTTAGCACATATTCCACTGCGTCTTGTGTAAGGCACCACCATTGGCTACCAAAACGTATCGTTAACCCATCGGGTACTTTACGCTTTAAGCCTAACCATTTTTGCCACTTATAAACCCAACGATGCAATTTAGGATATTTGCGTTTATTGAGAAAATGACGATACAAATAACGATCCTCTCGAATACCACCCTTGATCCAACTAGCGTCTTCGCATTCAATAAAGTTGACACCCTGGTGCTTGGTAAGGTGCTGTTTCAAAGCACTGAGCGGTTGAATGGGATAACAGTATTCACTCAGCAAGTAAAAGTAATCTGTTTTACGCGCTGACTGCGCATGCCGTAGCATACCCAACGAAGCCTCCACCAGACTCCATTGCCCCCATCCACAACGCAGGCGATTCGACAAAACATGGCAGCGGGCCTCGTCGCTATATTGCGACTGCAACCGCTCAAAAGGCGCACTACCTGACTTTTTATCAAAATGAATTATCACTTGCCCAGTCGCATCTTCTGTCAACAGCTTATCGACTAGACGCTCTACCCTGGCCGTGCTTTCGTGCGCTAAAACACAATAGGTCAAGGTAATTTCAGCCATTCTGATGGTTACCCAGCAAAACAGAAGGTGAAATTACCGTACTAGGCTTGCTTTTAGCATCAGGTTGAGAGGACATTACTTGCTGAAGACGCTTAAAGTTTTGCTTATGTCGATAATAACCGAACCCTTTTCGCTTTGGATGCCATAAGTGCACCAGCGTACAGCCAGCTTGGCGACACTGCTCACCATATAGGGCAAAAAACGCACGAAAACCGCGATACTCACTTACATTGCCACTACCGAGATTCCGCTCATACTCTGGAGGCTTTTCCGCAATTGGGTATCGACAAGAGAGACGGTGAAGTAGCTCAAAGTCTTCGGCCCCATGGCCTTTGAAGCCTTCATCGTGTCCACCAATACTAAGCAAATCCCCACGATTCATTACAATGCAAGAGCTGCCCTGAACCAAGAACTGCACGTTTTCAGTGGGTAACTGGTCTCGATTACGAAAACACCACGCTTCTTCACCTTCTCGAAACGCTTCCATAAAGTGCTCGGTGGCTGCTTCGGTTAAAAACGCCACCGGTACACAGAAGAAATTTTGAGGCTTCGTTGCCAGTTGCTGATGACGAATATGAGAAAGCAAACGCCGATAGACCGTCGGGGCTCCTAAAAAATCGACATCATGGAACAACACAACAGGAGCAGAAGCAACA
>NZ_JADEWJ010000039.1:0-19246 GCF_015207725.1 Synechocystis sp. LEGE 06083 | reverse complement strand
GCATTGGAAGGCGGCTCTTGCTTGTTTTGCTATTGAACACCCTAATTCTTTTCTTTTCTAATTTCCCCTTTACACAAATTTCTTGACACTCCCTCGCCATCTCCCAGGAGGAAACCGTTAAGGTATATTGGCTAGGATAAATCCCCCAATAGTGGTTCCCCCAGTAATTTTTAGCTAATTAATCCATGCGTAATCTCCTCCGTTGGCTTCAAAATGACGACTTTACTTATGTTGTCCAGCGGTTGACAGAAGGGTTGATTACCTTACTACTAGCATCCCTATTAAGCTTTGCCATTATTCAGCTAGCTCCCGGCAGTTATCTCGATACCCTCCAGCAAAATCCGAAAATCTCCCCAGAAACCATCCAACAACTCAAGGTCCAATTCGGCTTGGATCAACCTTGGTATGTGCAATATTGGCGCTGGCTGACTCAAGTAGTGACCCGTTTCAATTTTGGTGAAAGCTTTGTTTATAACCGTTCCGTTGCTTCCCTACTAATAGAACGGATTCCCGCCACCCTGCTACTGGCCATAACATCTATCATTCTCACCTGGGCGATCGCCATTCCGTTGGGCATTGTGGGGGCCGTGCAACAAAATACATTAATTGACCGCAGTCTAAGGGTAATCAGTTACATCGGCCAAGGATTTCCTAGCTTTATCACCGCTCTACTCTTATTGTTCCTTGCCCAGTCCGTTTCGCCTCTGTTACCGGTGGGGGACATGACCAGCATTGATTTTGCCGAATTTTCTTGGCCCCATAAAGTGTGGGATGTGGCTTGGCACATGATTTTACCTACCCTCGCTTTGAGTATCACCAGTTTTGCGGGGTTACAAAGGTTGATGCGGGGTCAACTGCTGGATGTGTTGCGCCAGGACTATATTCAAACTGCCAGGGCTAAGGGTCTGCCGGAAAATCGGGTTATCTACGTCCACGCCCTCCGTAATGCCATCAATCCCCTAATCACTATTCTGGGCTTTGAATTTGCCAGTTTGCTTAGTGGCGCTTTCATCGCCGAATTTTTCTTCAATTGGCCTGGCCTAGGTCGGTTAATTCTCCAGGCCGTCACTGCCCAGGATCTCTATCTAGTGATGGGTAGTTTAATGATGGGGGCAACTCTCCTCATTCTCGGTAATCTTCTAGCCGATCTATTGCTGAAATTCACCGATCCCCGCATTCAGTTGGCAGACCTAAAATAAAATTCACACTCAATTTGTGAATACTTGACTGGCAATATCCCGGCTACCAAGTTCCACCCCGATAAAACTGAAAACGGGCTACTCCCAAATCCATTGCCTGGGAATTGTCCCCCGGTGGTAGAGCAAAAACTCGAAATTGGTAAACTCCCGGTACATCAGGATTCTTCCAGGGCTTCAGACCAATGGTGACAATTTCTCCGGGGGAGATGGCTTGGGCAAACGTTACAGTGATTTTTCCCGTACTTTTGTCCCATTCCACCGACTCCAGGGCAACTTGTGCCCCCCGATGGCGGCGATCGCCAAAGAAAGCAAAGCTTTGATCCGGGTAAAAATTAATCGGATCTGGGTTGGGTTGCTGTTGAAAAACAACTCTGTCGAGGGGTTCCCCGGCCTGTTCCGGCAGGGAAATGGTGAAATAATACTTCGCCGCCGGAATGGAAACGGCATTAAAAGTAGTGGCACTATCCATCAACTGGGGAGGACTACTGAAAAACAGCACTCCCCCCGGCAATTGCCCCGCTCCCGCAACGGACATTTTTGGACCATAATTCCCATAGGACTGGGTTAAAACCAGCCCCGAGGCGATCGCCAGTCCCGCTATTTTTCCCAAGCCCAGGGAAATTGGTCTAATCATAGGTGATTCACCTGAACCGATTGAACAACGTTGATAGATTAACGCACAAATTTGGGCATCACATCCGCCGCCGTAAATAGCCCCATTAAACCCTGACGGTGTAACTCATAGCCCGCTTTCAAATAACCAAAGGCCGGGCCACAAACATTGGCCGCCATGCTAGTTTCATCCCCAAGGGTAAAGGTATGGCTAGAAAGTTTTCCTTCAAAGGTTCTGCCGGTAATTTTCACATGGGTACTCAACGGCTTTTTCGGATTACGGGTATCCACCACGCCCCCCACCGTTACCTGATCCCGGTGACAGATGCCCGCCAATTCCAACATGATGTCGTCAGCGTGTTCCATATCCTCCAAAGCCAAAATGCCATTGGTTTGATCCAACAGAGCCGCAACTTCTTCATCACTCATAGCCTGGGCTTTATCAACATTGTACCCAGGCATATGGGCAATATCCTCTCGAATGGTGGCCCGATAAGCCTCCCAATTAGCAATACCAACCCCAAAAGTGATTTTGACCTGGTGAATTTCTTGGAAACTTTGGGCCGCCACCGCCGCCGCCGCCGTCAGTAAACCGGGGGTCGCTCCACAACCGGTCATATAAGTGATGCCTGCCTGGACTAAATCATGCCGTAATGTCAATAACTGCTCCACTGCACTGGTTCGTTTTAGGGCATCCACCAATACCCCCTGCCAGCCGGAGGCGATAAATTGCCTAGTCACATCCGCCATGAAAGTATTGGGCAGATTGGGCAACGCCAGGAAGTAACCATCCACCTCCCCCTGGCCAATTAAATCTTCAATGCTTTGCTCACTCATTTGTCCCTTATTGGCCTTCCCCACGGAACCCTGTTGAGCATAGGCCTGCACCGCATTATCCACATCAACACCATCGGCATCACAAAGATATCCATGGCGATCGGCGATCGCCACCAATACCATTTCCCGTTTAGGAGCTAAAAGCCTAGCCGCCGCTTGCCCTAAACCGCCAAAACCCAGAATGCCAACTCGCAAAGGAGCAGAAGTATAACTTTCCATTGATCCAAACTCGCAGAAACAACTCCCCCATTATCGGATGGAGGAGCTAAACGGAAGCGCACAAGTCAGAGAAGAGAGAGAAACAATGTCGGGAGGGAAGAGTTGGAGAAGGTTTTAGAAGCCCAAAGGCAGATGAGGAGGGGGATTGAGTGAATGTGGAAAAAAGATTTGAGAAAAGGTGTTGACTTTTCCTGGGAAGGTGAGTATATTGATAAATGCGCGGTTGAGAGCGAAAGCGACTCGAAAGCGCCCCGAACCTAGACAAAGAAATAGTTTGAGAGACAGAAACCAGACCCTTGTTAATTCAATTAACAAACCAAAGTCTGTTTCTACTTGACAAAGAGTTTAACTCAAGTCGGAAGAAATAGCAACAGAAAAGAGCCGAAACTTATAAATTGGTTATTTTTAACACAATGGAGAGTTTGATCCTGGCTCAGGATGAACGCTGGCGGTATGCCTAACACATGCAAGTCGAACGGAGTTCCTTCGGGGACTTAGTGGCGGACGGGTGAGTAACACGTGAGAACCTGCCTTCAGAATGGGGACAACAGTTGGAAACGACTGCTAATACCCAATGTGCCGAAAGGTGAAAGATTTATCGTCTGAAGATGGGCTCGCGTCTGATTAGCTAGATGGTGGGGTAAGAGCCTACCATGGCAACGATCAGTAGCTGGTCTGAGAGGATGAGCAGCCACACTGGGACTGAGACACGGCCCAGACTCCTACGGGAGGCAGCAGTGGGGAATTTTCCGCAATGGGCGAAAGCCTGACGGAGCAATACCGCGTGAGGGAGGAAGGTCCTTGGATTGTAAACCTCTTTTATCAGGGAAGAAAAAAATGACGGTACCTGATGAATAAGCATCGGCTAACTCCGTGCCAGCAGCCGCGGTAATACGGAGGATGCAAGCGTTATCCGGAATTATTGGGCGTAAAGCGTCCGTAGGTGGTTTTGCAAGTCTGCTGTTAAAGAATGGAGCTTAACTCCATAAGAGCGGTGGAAACTGCAAGACTAGAGTACAGTAGGGGTAGCAGGAATTCCCAGTGTAGCGGTGAAATGCGTAGATATTGGGAAGAACATCGGTGGCGAAAGCGTGCTACTGGGCTGAAACTGACACTGAGGGACGAAAGCTAGGGTAGCGAAAGGGATTAGATACCCCTGTAGTCCTAGCCGTAAACGATGGATACTAGGCGTGGCTTGTATCGACCCGAGCCGTGCCGAAGCTAACGCGTTAAGTATCCCGCCTGGGGAGTACGCACGCAAGTGTGAAACTCAAAGGAATTGACGGGGGCCCGCACAAGCGGTGGAGTATGTGGTTTAATTCGATGCAACGCGAAGAACCTTACCAAGGCTTGACATCCCTGGAATCCTGCGGAAACGTGGGAGTGCCTTAGGGAGCCAGGAGACAGGTGGTGCATGGCTGTCGTCAGCTCGTGTCGTGAGATGTTGGGTTAAGTCCCGCAACGAGCGCAACCCTCGTTTTTAGTTGCCATCATTAAGTTGGGCACTCTAGAGAGACTGCCGGTGACAAACCGGAGGAAGGTGGGGATGACGTCAAGTCATCATGCCCCTTACGCCTTGGGCTACACACGTACTACAATGGTCGGGACAACGGGCAGCAAGCTCGCGAGAGTAAGCGAATCCCATCAAACCCGGCCTCAGTTCAGATTGCAGGCTGCAACTCGCCTGCATGAAGGAGGAATCGCTAGTAATCGCAGGTCAGAATACTGCGGTGAATTCGTTCCCGGGCCTTGTACACACCGCCCGTCACACCATGGGAGCTGGTCACGCCCGAAGTCGTTACTCTAACCTTAGGGAGGAGGGCGCCGAAGGCAGGGCTAGTGACTGGGGTGAAGTCGTAACAAGGTAGCCGTACCGGAAGGTGTGGCTGGATCACCTCCTTTAAGGGAGACCTTTACCCCTTCATACCGAAAGCAAAGTGCAAATAGGTAGAAGTTGGTCAACCAAAAGGTCGAGCAAGGGATTAACCGAGAGGTTAAAGAGTAGAAGTCTTTCAAACTATTGCCTAGGCGAGGTAAGAGGCAAGGGCTATTAGCTCAGTTGGTTAGAGCGCACCCCTGATAAGGGTGAGGTCTCTGGTTCAAGTCCAGAATGGCCCACCTAACCAAAACAAGCCAAAAAGAAGGATAAACCCTTCAGCATCCTGTCTGATGAGAGTCAGAGGGAATGCTGGATGTAAGTCCAGTAAGAACCTTGAAAACTGCATAAAGAAAAGAGAAAGCAGGGAAAATCTGAATCTCCTTAGCTATTCGGAAGCCAACCGTGGAGCCTTTGGGTGAGTGGGAAGTGGAAGAGTGGTGAATGTGAGAGGAAAGATAATCCTAGTTAGCAAAAGAAGATCTTAATAAGGTCAAGCTACAAAGGGCTAACGGTGGATACCTTGGCACACAGAGGCGAAGAAGGACGTGGTTACCGACGAAACGCTTCGGGGAGCTGGAAACAAGCATTGATCCGGAGGTGTCCGAATGGGGCAACCCAAGTGAACTACCCGCTGAATAAAATAGGCGGGAGAGAGCGAACCTAGTGAACTGAAACATCTTAGTAGCTAGAGGAAAAGAAAACAAAAGTGATTCTCTAAGTAGCGGCGAGCGAACGGGGAACAGCCTAAACCAATGTCTTCGGAGATTGGGGTCGTGGGACAGCAACATGGACTGAATAGATTAGACGAAGCAGCTGAAAACTGCACCAGAGGAGGTGAAAGTCCTGTAGTCGAAAATCGAAGCAGCCTAGCTGAATCCCGAGTAGGTCGGAGCTCGTGGAATTCCGATTGAATCCGCCAGGACCACCTGGTAAGGCTAAATACTACTGTGTGACCGATAGCGTAAAGTACCGCGAGGGAAAGGTGAAAAGAACCCCGTTGAGGGGAGTGAAATAGAACATGAAACCGTTAGCCTACAAGCAATGGGAGCTCGATTAAACGAGTGACCGTGTGCCTGTTGAAGAATGAGCCGGCGACTTACAGGTTGTGGCAGGTTAAGGTGTGTTGCACCGAAGCCAAAGTGAAAGCGAGCCTGAATAGGGCGTTAGTCACAATTTGTAGACCCGAACCCGGGTGATCTAACCATGGCCAGGATGAAGCTTAGGTAACACTAAGTGGAGGTCCGAACCGACTAATGTTGAAAAATTAGCGGATGAGCTGTGGTTAGGGGTGAAATGCCAATCGAACCCGGAGCTAGCTGGTTCTCCCCGAAATGTGTTTAGGCGCAGCGGTTGTAAAGTCAACTTGGGGGGTAAAGCACTGTTTCGCTGCGGGCGGCGAGAGCTGTACCAAAGTGAGGCAAACTCAGAATACCCAAGAAGAAACGACCAGTAAGACGGTGGGGGATAAGCTTCATCGTCGAAAGGGAAACAGCCCAGACCACCAGCTAAGGTCCCCAAATCATCACTAAGTGAGAAAGGAGGTGGGAGTGCATTGACAACCAGGAGGTTTGCCTAGAAGCAGCAATCCTTAAAAGAGTGCGTAATAGCTCACTGGTCAAGCGCTCCTGCGCCGAAAATGAACGGGGCTAAGTGATGTACCGAAGCTGTGGACTCAGATATGAGTGGTAGGGGAGCGTTCTGTATAGGGTGAAGCACTAGCGGCAAGCAGGTGTGGACAGTACAGAAGTGAGAATGTCGGCTTGAGTAGCGAAAATATGGGTGAGAATCCCATACCCCGAAATCCTAAGGGTTCCTCCGGAAGGCTCGTCCGCGGAGGGTTAGTCAGGACCTAAGGCGAGGCTGAGAAGCGTAGTCGATGGACAACCGGTCAATATTCCGGTACTGATTATGAATTGTGGCGGGGGACGGAGAAGGCTAGTGCAGCTGGAAGTTGGTTACCAGTCCAAGCATTCGAGGCGATGAGAGACGGCGAAAACGTCTTGAGCGGAGGTGTGATGGGGAGTCTCTACGGAGACGAAGTGCATGATGTCAAGCTTCCTAGAAAAGCCCGAACCACGTTAATTTATAGTCACCTGTACCCGAAACCGACACAGGTAGGAAGGTAGAGAATACTAAGGGGCGCGAGGTAACTCTCTCTAAGGAACTCGGCAAAATTACCCCGTAACTTCGGGAGAAGGGGTGCCTCCAGCAATGGAGGTCGCAGTGAATAGGCCCAGGCGACTGTTTACCAAAAACACAGGTCTCCGCAAAGTCGTAAGACGCAGTATGGGGGCTGACGCCTGCCCAGTGCCGGAAGGTTAAGGAAGTTGGTCAGGGAGCAATCCTGAAGCTAGCGACTGAAGCCCCGGTGAACGGCGGCCGTAACTATAACGGTCCTAAGGTAGCGAAATTCCTTGTCGGGTAAGTTCCGACCCGCACGAAAGGCGTAACGATCTGGGCACTGTCTCGGAGAGAGGCTCGGCGAAATAGGATTGTCTGTGAAGATACGGACTCCCTGCACCTGGACAGAAAGACCCTATGAAGCTTTACTGTAGCTTGGAATTGGGTTCGGGCTTTGCTTGCGCAGGATAGGTGGGAGACTATGAAGTTACTCTTGTGGGAGTAATGGAGTCAACGGTGAGATACCACTCTGGTGAGGCTAGAATTCTAACTTGTTCCCGTTATCCGGGAGAAGGACAATTTCAGGTGGGCAGTTTGACTGGGGCGGTCGCCTCCTAAAAGGTAACGGAGGCGCGCAAAGGTTTCCTCAGGCTGGTTGGAAATCAGCCGAAGAGTGTAAAAGCAGAAGGAAGCTTGACTGTGAGACTGACAAGTCAAACAGGGACGAAAGTCGGCTTTAGTGATCCGACGGCACTGAGTGGAAGGGCCGTCGCTCAACGGATAAAAGTTACTCTAGGGATAACAGGCTGATCTCCGCCAAGAGTTCACATCGACGCGGAGGTTTGGCACCTCGATGTCGGCTCATCGCAACCTGGGGCGGTAGTACGTCCCAAGGGTTGGGCTGTTCGCCCATTAAAGCGGTACGTGAGCTGGGTTCAGAACGTCGTGAGACAGTTCGGTCCATATCCGGTGTAGGCGTAAGAGTATTGAGAGGAGACTTCCTTAGTACGAGAGGACCGGGAAGTACGCACCTCTGGTGTACCTGTTATCGTGCCAACGGTAAACGCAGGGTAGCCAAGTGCGGAGTGGATAACCGCTGAAAGCATCTAAGTGGGAAGCCCACCTCAAGATGAGTACTCTCATGGTGTTAAGCCAGTAAGGTCACGGGAAGACTACCCGTTGATAGGCTCTAGATGGAAGTTCAGTAATGGATGAAGTCGAGGAGTACTAATAGACCGAGGGCTTGACCTTTTTCTTCTTTTTCTTTCTCTTTTCTTGTGCAGTCTTCTGGGTTTCTTCTCAGCTATACCCAACAATCTTTCTTGGTGTCTTTAGCGTCATGGAACCACTCCGATCCCATCCCGCACTCGGTTGTTAAATGTGATAGCGGCGACGATACTCTGGGGGTTGCCCCACGGCACAATAGTCCGATGCCAAGTTCCTCTTTCTTTGATTTAAGGCTCCCCATTCTACTTGGGGGGCTTTTGGCTATCTTAAACTCAAATTTAAGATTCTATTTTTAGTGATGATGGCAATTTGTTCTCCGGCGTGGGCTGAGGAAGATTGTCAGCGAGGGGAATGATAGAATTGGTAGGAGCCTAATTTGGCTTTGTAGAAATTCTCAGCTAGTTATTCCCCTAGCCCCCTTTTGTTGTTAACCCAGGAGGTTTAAAACTCTCAGATGACTCAAGTTGTTGTAGGTCAAAACGAACCCATTGAATCCGCGCTACGCCGCTTTAAACGCCAAGTTGCTAAAGCTGGCATCTATACAGATTTCAAAAAGCATCAATTTTTTGAAACGCCGCAGGAAAAACATAAACGCAAGGAAGCAACCCGCAGAAGACAGCGTTCCCGCCGTCGTTAGTTAGTTGTCGCTGCTGAGATTACAAATATACTTTCATCTTCTAGAAACTTCTTCGGTTTTCATATAACCGAGGGGGTTTTTGTTTTTCTTAATCATATTTCAGGGGGTTTGGGGAGTTAGGCTTCCCTTCTCCAAACGCCAACATTGATCGGCGATCGCCGTTAGTTCGCCTGGATCGTGAGTCACAACCAGGAGGCCCCAATGGCCCTTTAATTTAGTCAGTAGACTGGTCAATTGTTGACGCATCGACCAATCTAAGCCAGCAGTGGGTTCGTCGAGGAGAAGAATATTAGGTTGACGAATTAATTGCACTGCTAAAGAGAGTCGTCTTTGCTGACCGCCACTGAGAGCCTGGGGCGACAAATTCCAAGGGCAGTGACCAAGGCCTACCTCTTGAAGGGTTTCTGCAATACGGCTGCGGGGAACTTCCGGATGGCCCAAGCGCAATTCCTCTAGCAATGTGCCACCGCAGAAATGACGTTCCGGAAACTGAAACACTAAACCACATAACTGCTGGAGGTGCAGAGCCGTTAACTCCTGGGTTTGCCAACGGATATGGCCGCCGGTCGGTTCCGCTAGACCAGAAAGAATTTCTAACAAAGTAGTTTTACCAGAGCCACTAGGGCCAATTATTAAACCGAGTTGTTGGGGCGCTAATTCTAAATTGATATCTTTTAGAATGGGATGCAAAGCGGCGGGCGGATGGTAGCAAACGTCGTTTAAATACAGCATATGGATAAAATTGAAACGCAATCTCCCTGGCAGATCATAGTTTGCCCTGCCAGTCCCGCCAAAAGCTAGATATTATGGCAATCACAATTTCCTAGAATTTTAGCTTGATTAGCCTAATTTTCTTGGTTTTGCCATTGCTCCTTCCTGTTCTCCTTGTAGATACACTCGACTATGTTGGCTTCCCTCACCCGTTTTACTCCGATGAATTTGATTCGTAATCGTTGGGCCCAAGTCTTTTCCCAATCCCTATTAGGAGTCCTGATAGTTAGTGGCACCGCTTGGGCAGGGGATCCCTTTCGCCCCAGCAATCCCCATAACATTGGCGACCAAACAGAAGCTGCTTTTGAAGCAATTTTCCGCGATGGGAATTATCGAGGGGCAGAAGAAATTTTAGCTGTGGCTCTTCAAGTCGAACCCAATGAGCCGTTGGTTTATGCTATGCAGGCTTCCTTTGCCTACGATGCCAATGACATGGAGGGAATGAGGAAGTATGCCCAGCAAACCCTAGAGTCGGCCCAGCGCTTGGCCCCCAGCGATCCCTTACGGGGTAACCTATACATTGCTGTAGGTCATTTTCTAGAGGGTAGTTATCTGCTTAAAAAGGGTAGTTACTTACAAGCTGTAGGCAAAACAGGTACGGTATTCGAACATTTAGATAAAGCCTCCGCCATTAATCCCAACGATCCGGAACTTAATCTTTTGCGGGGTTACTTAGATCTGTTCTTGTCCCGTTATACCCCCTTCAGCCAATCGGAACAGGTGATTGGTCGTTTTGAGCAGTATGCGGCACCTGATTATCTTCGTTACCGTGCCCTAGCCACTACCTATCGAGATTTGGAAAAGTATGACCTTGCCATGGCTAATATTGACCGGGCGCTGGCCATCACGCCAGATAATCCTGAATTGCAATACTTAAAAGGGCAGTTTTTGCGTAATGAGGGCCGCCGCAGTATGGATTTAGGCAAACTTCAACAGGCTCAGCAATACTACGCACTGGCCCTAGAAAAGCAGGATCAACTATCCCGGGCATTGGTGGTTCAACTTAACCATGAAAACAATGCAGTGGTAGATGAAATTCAAAAATTAGCCCAAAATCCTAGTCTGAAGGGTTTCTAAAACAGGAGAGTATTGTGTAATCCTATCCCTATAGTGTTGGTTTTCCTCGTTTCTTTTCCCACTGGCTGATGCCTCTTGCTGGGAAACACCTTGCCGTAGGCTTGTCAGAAGATTCGTATGAGCTACAGCGCACTGATGATAGAAGTCAGGCAATGATGCCCATAGCTGGTTTCCCCCTATTTCAGAACGGTCCCCCACAATCTCATGGGTTTCAACATCTGGAGCCAGCTAAATCCAATACTTTTGTTGTTTATTCCCTACAAATGACCACATCTCATCACATTGAATCGTTAATCGCCCTTTTTTTTGAAGAGGCTTCTACTTGCTGGAGTAGGGTTTCGTATTTTTGATTGACAGATTGTTATAACCAAGGCCCTGAAACATCGCAGACACGGGCGATACCAGCTAAAGGAATCTTTTTGAGAAGAAGTCTATCAATGAGATTTTTGGTTTCTTGAAAGATAATTTTCTGCTGGGAATGTTCTAGAAACTGGCGACCGTAGTCATAGCATTTATGATTTTGCTTGCCGTTATGGGGGCGACCATTTTTGACCACCTTGATAGACTGGCAACTGGGACAATCAAGCATGAGGGACTAGCATTGCTCACAATTTTAGCTTTTATCCTTACTCCTTAAGCACTACCAAAAAGCGTCGCCATGGAAATTAATTGGTCTTGGCAACAGTTTAGTGATATTTCTGGGGAAGAAATGCACGCAATGCTTGCCCTACGACAGGATGTGTTTGTGGTGGAGCAGGGATGTTTATATTTAGACCCTGATCAGTTGGATAAGCAATCATGGCACTTGTTTGGTCGCACCAAGGATCAAAAATTAGTGGCCTACGCACGACTGAATTTTCCTAATACCAGATACCCGGAACCATCTTTTGGCCGTGTTCTCACGAGTAAAGCCATCAGGGGGATGGGCGCTGGCAGAAAAATTGTCGAAGCCTGCATCCAGAAAAGCTTGCAGGAGTATCCAAACTCAGATGTGCGGATTTCAGCCCAGGCTCACCTCACCAAGTTTTATGCAGAATTTGGTTTTACAAAGATTGGTGATCCCTATGATGACCATGGTATAGAACACATCGGTATGATTTTGCGTGTTTCTAAACCCATGGGTGACTAATGCGCTAATTTCGTTCAGTTACCTTTGCCGATGATTGTTGTTGGAAAAAGGCTTCCGAAGGAGGGGAGCAATCAATGCCTTTCCCCCGGAAGGTGATCGCTGGAGGCGAAATTTGGTCAACCTTTGGCCCTGGAGCGGTGGGGGCCCTCGGTTCACGCATAGTTTGGGCATAGCCTTCGGTGGCATTAGGTTTGAGCACCAAATTTTTGGCCGGCTTGGGGATAGCCACGGTGGTATTAACCGTTTCAGCCATGGCTAAGCTAGAACTCAAGGTAATTGCCAGACTAAGGGAAAAAATAAATAGGCGCATGGGAATACCTCCGAGCCGAAGCTAGGGATGCCCCATACGCAGTCTCTCCCGGCGATCGGCTAGCAATTAATTGGTAGTAAAGGTGGCAGTAACAGGGCCAACGGGTAATTCTTTGGGCCAGGGCAGAACAAAGCGGCGTTTGTTGCCGGCTAGCATATTCTCCCCAATGACTCCCTTCAGTTGTTCATCCCCACTTAAAGTGACAGTTTTTCCCTCTGAAGTTAGATTAACTGTCAAACCCCTAAGTAGTTGATGGGCAGTTCCTTGATTTTCAAAATTAAGTACTAACTTCTGAGAACCATCTTCTGAAGTCGAGGGCCCGGCATCTTCTAGAACCACTTTGGGAGAGGCATTAGGAGGGGTAACATAGATCGTGCCCACATACTTAAAAAGTACCTTGATATCGACAATTCTTGTGTCGGTAGGCTCGTCAATTTTTGGCTCTAGGGCATCAATGGGAACCTGTTCAGCCACAATGCGATAGGGAAGTTCCTTAGAAGGAGTGGAGTCTCCCACCCAAACTACCCTGACGGCCTGAGCTTGGTTGGGCATAAGAATAATCTGGGGAGGATAAATGACAAAATCTTCCTCTTCCAGAGGCATTTCCTCGATCCCATCGATGGACATTTGGCGGCCCACAACACTTACCTGTACTGCTACAGGTTGGGTTCCTGTGCTACGAAGCAGAAAAGAACGACTTGCACCACCACCAGCTGGAGTGAATTGCATTTCCATGGGAGAGAGTTGGAAAGAGGGGGAAGCTTCTGTTACCTTTGGCATCGCCAAGTTAAAAGTTATACTTCCAGCTAAACCACAAAGAAAAGCCACCAACGTAGATCCAGAATATCGATGAAAAGCCATCATTTTAACCCTCCGTTGACAATAGTAAGCGCTCGGTCAAACTTCAGCTTAAACTTGATTTGATGCGAGCGCCAACTATCTTTAATTTGCCTATTTGTTAGTCAGCGTAAAAGTAAGAGTATCGCTGTATATACCATGAGCTTTTCCGTTAACATTAGATTGTAGAACCGAGATAGCAACATCACGATCACAACCAGTTGAAGAGGCGCAATCAGCAATTAACGCTGCCGGAGTTTCGGCAGTTCCCTCTCCCGAAGTAAGTGTGACAGAGGCGGTGGAGCCATTCGGTCCGTAGTAGAGGGTATAGGGCATTTGCAGATAGGAAGCAACTCCATCACCTGTTTTTAGAATACCTTCATTATCTGACGTAACTGCTACGGTGAAGCCAGCCGCATCATTAGATTTAACGTTAACTGTACCAACAACGGTTTCAGAAAGTGCCGTGTACAAAGTCAATTCTTCGGGGGTGCCAGGAGTTTTAGTTGCAGTCCAGGTTAAAAGTTCAACTTCAGGAACTTCAACACCAATGCCATCGCCTTCAGAGTTGGTAGGATTAGCAAAAGCGGCGGGGCTTAACATTACAGCGGAACCAATAACCAAACCAGAAGCTAGAAGAACTTGATTGAATTTAGTGAACATAATTTGTCGCCTCCATCCCGTGACCTTGGTCTTGGGAAATGAATGTTGTTTTTTTCTTTACTCCTTTATTGTATGGAAATGGCGATGTGTGCGTATTCGCACTAACACTGGACTTTCACTAAAGTTCGATTTTCTACTGCTCCGTATAATTACGATTTTTTGTAACTAAATCTACACAAATAAAGAAAAGTGTTGCGCCTAATCACTCCCTACTTGTGACTGGGATCACATACCCCCTATAACCCAGATCATTTTGCTTTTTTTCTGCAAAATAATAGCTTTTTCATCAATTCTTTGCGGTTTCTTCTGGAGGGGATTGTGAAGTTGTGTTAACCAAGCCCTGGTTACTGTCCTTGTTCCTCTTCGGGATGTTGACGCTTACAATATTGACCAACGTTTAAAAGTCCATACCGTGAAACTTTATCTAGACACCAGCGTGTTGAATCGGATTTTTGACGATCAAACCCAGGCAAGGATTGCCTTAGAGACCCAAGCTCTGAGGATGATTTTGCAACTGGTGGAAACAGAAGAGGTCGAATTGCTCAACTCGGCAGTCTTAGAGTTTGAAGCTCAGAAAAATCCCTATCCGCCAAGACAACGTTGGGTACAGCAGTGTTTAGCCCTAGCCAAAAGCTATGTGCCCATGGATGAAGAGATTGTGGCTAGGGGGCAATCCTTAGAGCAAATGGGAGTGAAATCCATTGATGCCTTGCACATGGCCAGCGCAGAAAAGGGTGGATGTGATTATTTTTTAGCCTGTGATGATCGATTGCTCCGTCGTTATCATGGAAAAGTCAAAGCCCTAAATCCAGTAAGCTTCATTTTATTATTAACAGAGGGAGAGCGATGAATCTCAAGATCCCCAAGGAACAAGATGTGGTAGAAGAAGCCTTACTAATTCTGGAACAGAAACTTCCCCCATCGAAACTGGCTTTATTGCTTTCCCGATGGCAATCAGATCAGGGAGATTATTTAAAAACGCGGGACGAACTGTTCAAATGTGAAACGGTAGAATCGTTGGCCACAGATATTTTAGAGTTTGAGGCCCGACGAGCATCTTCCCAACAAGCTGAAACATAGGCCAAAGCCTGTCGAATATCCTCCTCTTCCAACTCTGGAAATTCCTGGTAGAGTTCATGGCGGTCTGGATAGGTAGCAAGTAAATCGACTACCCTTTTCACCGTCAAACGCTGTCCCCGAATACAGGGTTGACCATTCATTTGACTGGGGTTGATGGTGATCCGTTCAAGTTTCATGGGGATAATAGTTTTAAAAAAACATCAACGGCGGCAGAAACAACACCAGACTGCCAGCATTCACGGCCACTGTCGCTATCCCGTTGTTGCTCCTTTTAACAAGAATAGCCCTGGTATTTGACACCATTGATTCTACCTTGACCCCAACTCAAGCCCATCGACAACAAGTCAACATTCTTATGCCAGGATTAGAGAATGTCTCCCTAGTGTCCCACTTCGTCACGGGAAAAGAGCTTTTGGCATCAAAACCCCGCCGTTACCCAACCATCCATGGAATTTGATCCCGATTCCCTCGTTTTTAATGCCAGGTATGATCTGTTTCAGCTTCTGGTGAATCACTTTAACGTTATTGCCTGCCTGTATCCCCGCCTATTTGCCGTAACCGTTGCCCGCATTTCCTCCCACAGGCAAAACAAGAAGAAAGTCAAAATTTTTACCCTGCAAAGCGAAGCCCTAGCCTACTTTGAACAGCAACCAGAGCCGGCGGTGGTGATCATTTGCCAACGGTTAGAAGACGGTTCCGGTTTAGACCTGTTGAAACAGCTCAAAGCCCATGCCCGATCGCCGCAGTGCTTATTGTTACTGTTGAATGACCATGCGGCCATTGTGGAAGAAGCCCAGCAGTTGGGGGCCGATGCCATCTTTTTGGAGTCTAGTTTGGGTAATGGGGAAATTAACTTGGCCGTGGAATGCTTACTCCAGGGCAAAACCTACATTGATAGTCGCCTCCAGGCGATCGCCGATTATCGGAAAGCCCAGAAGGACGAATTGACCCAGCGGGAAGTGACGATCCTACGGTTAGTGGCGGAAGGCAAAACCAACAGCGAAATTGGCCAGGAATTACATCTAGCCAGCTCCACGGTGCGGGAATATGTGCAGACCATTATGCGTAAGCTCAACGCCAGGGACAGAACCTCAGCGGCGATCGCCGGGTTACGGGAAGGCTACCTAACTTAGAAAGTGTTTTGACGGAAATGGCTTGGGGCCTACCAATCCAGCACCGGCTTTTCTGCCCCCTGTTCCCGTTTTCTTTGGGCATCCTTTGCAAACCAGGCAATGATAATTTCTGGGGTCAGATCGGCGATCGGCATTACAGATTACCAACTCATCGCGACTTTTTAGCTCTCTAACTCACGTCAAAAATAGGCTAACTTTTCCAAGTCAAACCCGGCCGTTACCTCCGCTAAATGGGGTAAGCTCTCCCGCTCAGAATCGCTTAGATAGGGCACAATCCCCAAAACCGGCAAATGGGTAAAGGATGCCAACATAGCTGGAGTGGCCCAGTCTTCTACCTTGGCCTCCGCCTCCGGGCTAGCACAACTGAGCACCAGCCCCTTCAGTTTCACCTTAGTTTGTCTTGCTAATGCTACCTGGGCGATCGCCTGGCCCATGGCCCCCAGTTGCACCGGCACCACCAAAATGGTTTCCAAGCGCCACAGAGCCGCTATATCTGCCACTGTCAGCTCATGGGTAACGGGGGAACCTAAACTGCCCAGGGCCTCCACCAACACATGACCATGGTTCTTTTGCATTGCCTGTAGAGTCTGCCAGACTACCCCTAAATCAATGGTTTTCCCTTCTTGGTCAGCGGCCAGGGGAGGAGCTAGGGGAGCGGTAAATTTTAGCGGCGTCACCACATCCCAGTGGGTCAGATGGCTAAAGAGTTGTTGGTAAAGCTCGTCATCTCCCAACCCCGTCTGCATTAACTTCATCAATCCCAAGGACTCATGGCCACGATACTTTTGCCAGTAGGCCGCCAGGGCAGAAGTAGTTACCGTTTTGCCCACCCCGGTATCGCAACCCACAACTAATAAAGTTTTTTGGTCAACGGCTCGGAAAGAATGGGACATGGGGTAGCAAAAACCGAGGGGGAAAAGTGAAAGTGGCAGTTAATTTAAGTTTTGCAAAACCTAAAGGGATTGGCGAGGGAAGAATCCGCTATGATTGGATCGGAATCCCCTCGGTTAGCTTCCGGGCATAAGACTAGGGGGAACACCAGTAATCTGCCTTGACATGGGGGTAAAGTGTCTGCCGTGAGCCGTATCGCTACTTTAACACGTCAATCGATGCTGTCTGCCTTATCTGACAACAATCGCTTACGTCTTTTTTCCGGATCATCCAACCCATCTTTATCCCAAGAAGTAGCCCGTTATTTGGGCATGGACATCGGCCCCATGTTGCGGAAACGGTTTGCCGATGGCGAACTCTACATCCAAATCCAGGAGTCCATTCGGGGCGGTGACGTTTACCTCATTCAACCCTGCTGCCATCCGGTCAACGATAACTTGATGGAATTGTTGATCATGATCGATGCCTGTCGTCGGGCCTCGGCCCGCCAGATCACTGCGGTGTTGCCCTACTACGGTTATGCCCGGGCGGATCGTAAAACCGCTGGTCGGGAATCCATCTCAGCCAAGTTAGTCGCTAACCTTATTACCGGTGCCGGTGCCCAACGGGTATTGGCCATGGACCTCCACTCTGCCCAGATCCAGGGTTACTTTGACATTCCCTGTGACCATATGTACGGTTCCCCCGTCATTATTGACTACTTAAAAAATAAGCAACTAAGCGACTTGGTGGTGGTTTCCCCGGACGTGGGAGGGGTAGCTCGGGCCCGGGCCTTTGCCAAAAAATTAAACGACGCTCCCCTCGCCATCATTGATAAACGTCGTCAGAGCCATAATGTGGCCGAAGTATTAAATCTAATCGGTGATGTGGACGGCAAAACCGCCGTGCTGGTGGATGACATGATCGACACCGCTGGTACTTTGTCGGAAGGCTCCCGTTTGCTGCGGGCCCAGGGCGCTCGCCAGGTCTATGCCTGTGCCACCCATGCCGTTTTCTCCGAGCCGGCCATTAATCGTCTTTCCGGTGGTTTGTTTGAGGAAGTAATTGTCACCAATACAATTCCTGTGCCTGGCGATCACCATTTTCCCCAACTGACTATTCTTTCAGTGGCCAATTTAATTGGGGAAGCGATTTGGCGCATCCATGAAGAAAGCTCCGTCAGCAGTATGTTCCGCTAGGAATAGGTTTTTAGTTTTTTTGTGGACAATGGCAAAGCTGGATAGCTAGGCTGGCCAAAGCTTGGGCTGGATGATAGTCTTGGTTAAGCAATTTGCAGTTAATGCCGCCTTGGTTCACCCTTGTCTTTGGCTATGCTGGTAGTTGGGTGATGCAATTATTGCCTAACTATTTCCCTGGGGTTTGTTTTGTCAAATTCTGCAATTTTGGCAATTAAGTTGTCTTAAACAGATTGCCCCTGAACATGCCCCACTTCCATCTCAAATTTCCTCGGAGGCCAAGCCATGTCCATGCCCAGATCTTCCCGATTCAAATTCCGCCAAAAACTCTTTGCCTTCCTCTCCCTGAGTGGCGTTCTAGTAATGGGTTTACCCGCCATCAGTTTTGCCCAAGGTAACTCTGGGTTCACTATTTTTAGTGGGGTGGATAATCGTAGTGATATTCTGGATTACTACCTACAATTTAACGGTCGTTCTGGCCAAAGGGACCGCTACAAACTCTATATCCCCGCCAAGAAAATGACCCAGGGGGCAAAGGTTTTATACGTTTCCTACCCCGAAAATTTTGATGGTACTTTCGATGTCGAGAAAGTCCGGGTGGAAACTAAACGCCAGGGTAACATTGACATCGAAGATGTGGTTTGGGACAAAGAAAGTCGCTTTCTGCAAATTGTCCTAGCGGAACCAGCAGAACCCAACAGCCAGGTGACCATTACCCTTTCCAATGTTACTAACCCCAGCTTAGGAACCTACTATATGGTGGCTGATGCCATGGTATCGGGCGATATCCCTGTCCGAGTTTATTTGGGCACTTGGATTGTGAGCATCAATCGCTAGTTACTTACCTTTTATCCGTATAAACTGTCTATCTTTACGCTTTAGCCAGAGAATGGCTCTGGTTTTCGTCAACTGTATTGAGTAGCGAGAATTTCCATGACTACCCATTGCCGCCGAACCGTTGCGGCTATTTTTCTGGCAATTTTTTCCTGGCCGATCGCCCCTGGTCAAGCTTCTCCTCCCAGGCCGATGGATAAAACGGTGGAGTGTGAAATTTTGGTGGTGGGCGGTGGATTGGCCGGCACAGCCACGGCCTATGAAGGTCTGTTGGCCGGAAAAACCGTTTGCATGACGGAATTAACGGATTGGGTGGGGGGGCAACTCACGTCCCAGGGCACCGCCGCCCTCGATGAGCGACCTACCCAAACAGACAAGCTATTTTATCCCCGGGGCTATCTAGAACTCAGGCAACGGATCAAAGATTTTTACGGTGTGCAAAATCCAGGCAAATGTTGGGTAAGCCGTTCTGCTTGTTTCCTCCCCAAAGATGGCCATGACATTTTGATGGCAATGCTAGAGGATGCAGAAAAGCAAGGCCAAGGCACCCTGCAATGGTTCCCCAACACGGTCATTAAAGAATTAGTTTTGGCCCCCACCGCCCCAGGGGAAGAG
>NZ_JADEWJ010000366.1:0-2992 GCF_015207725.1 Synechocystis sp. LEGE 06083 | reverse complement strand
ATTTAGTCCGTCAGTAGTTAGCCAACATTAAGCCGAGGAGAGGCCCCATGAAATTATCCAGCAAAAATTTAGATGCCCGTCTCGACACGGTTTACGATGCCATCGTTTTAGGGGGAGGCATGGGGGGCTTGTCTGCGGCCATCTATCTAGCCCGCTATGGTCTGAAGTGTCTGGTGGTGGAAAAAGGGCGGGGCCGCTCCTTCTGGATGCAGGATTTACGCAACTATGTGGGGCTAGACCCTGATACGCCGGGGCGGGACATTATCACCCACAGCACCCAACAGGCCCTCCACTGGGGCGCGGATTTGCTGCGGGGTTACGTGGAAGATGTGACCGATGAGGGAGATACCCTGGCAGTGAAGGTGAAGGTGGGCAAAAAAGATAGTCAATACCCAATTTTTCGGGCTAGATATGTGATCGCCGCCACGGGCATCATCGACAATCTCCCCCAGTTGGAGGATATGCAGAATGTCTATGACTATGCCGGCTATACCCTGCACGTTTGCATGATCTGTGACGGCTTTGATATGTGGGACCAAAAGGCTGTCCTGATTGCGGGCACCGAAGGGCAAATTAATGCCGCCTTTGTCTTGAATTGGTTTACGCCCTACATTACCGTGTTGACCCATGGGCTCTGCACTGTCGGCGATGAAATGAAAGCCAAGTTAGCAGACCACGGTTATCCCCTCCACGAAGCGGCGATCGCCAAATTTTTAGGGGAGAACCACAAAATGAGCGGAGTAGAACTGGTGGACGGCACGGTGATCGAAGCAACAACAGGTTTGATTAATATGGGGTCGGTGTACCATAACCATTACCTCAAGGGTATAGAGGGCCTGGAATGGGAAGGGGAAAACTTGGTCACCAATGACATGGCCCAAACTACCCATCCCCGCATTTTTGGCCTGGGGGATCTGAAAAAGGGGTTAAATCAAGTATCTGTGGCTGTGGCCGATGGCACCCTCGCCGCTACCCAAATTTGGCGTAACATCCGTCGAGCCAGTGAACCCCGCAAATGGATTCATTAACCAAAAGTAAGTTTGACAGGCTGTCTTTTGACCCTTGGCCGATATTTTGCCTAGGATGGGGGGCATTCTTTTAGCAGTAATTTACTAAGTTCTCCCTTCCTATGGAAAGTCCCCTTGAAACCAAGCCGCCAAAAGACAATCAGTCTATGGACTGCGGCAGTGTAGACCCTTCCCGTAAATGGTACCAAGCCCGCCTATTTTCCTTTGGTATCACCCCAACGGGTTATGTGGCAGTGGGGGTAGCTCCCATGGGGGTAGTGGCCATTGGCATTGTTCCGATGGGGGTAATTTCCGTTGGCATGGTGGGTATGGGGGCGATCGCCGCTGGATTTGTCACCATGGGAATGGTAGCCTTTGGCGACGTGAGTATGTCCTATTTTGGTGGCCACAAAGGTGGTAAAGGCCATGGGGCAGTGCCAGCCCAGGACATGCCCATGATGGAAAAGCCCATGGAGAAACCCATGGATCACAGCAATCACTAATTACTCAGGCTAGAATTGGGGAAACTTATTCACCGTTTCCCAAGTTCCATGTTCTCCTCCATTGTTTCCGGTGGTTTAACCCTTGCTCTGGCCGTTTTTCCCGTGGAAGCTGGAGGTTCGGGACAGATTATTCAAGCTAATGTCCCCGTCTTACAAGCCCAGGCGATCGACCTCAACGAAGTGCAACGACAACTGGAGCAAAATCCCCAATTGGTTCAACAAGCAGAGCAATTGTTACGGGAAAATCCAGACTTGGTGATTAAAACCATGGAGCAAATATTGAGGAATAATCCCACCCTCATTCAAGAAATTCAAGCCATGCCAGGGCTGATGAATGAGATGGCACGGCAGGGGACCGGTATTATTGATTATTTACAAAAAAATCCCGAATTATTTCGCCAATTGGAACAAATGCTGGTGGTGCCCCGGTAGGAAGTTAGTCTTAATATTTAATCTGTCCGTTGTTCTAGTTTACCTAACATAATTAAACTTTCTAAATCTTCTGTTGCTGTGGGTAAGTATTTGGCGACCATTATTCTAACTTTTTCGAGTTGAGTATCCGTAGCGCATCCAACCATGCGACTGATGTCAGCTAAATCTTGGCTGCGGCTGGCATTTAACTTCATTAAAATCAAATAGGGCAAGTCAATAATTGGCAAACCATCAGGCGCATAATTGGGAGATTCAAGAGCCGTTTCTAACCAAGGTTCATTAATTTCGAGCACGTCCAATGAAGTCCCATTAGGTAAATTCCACTGACTACCGGGAATTGTTAAATCGCTCACTTTGGTTGCCCCGGCATCTCTTAAGTTTTGATAGGCTAGTTGCGCTTTATCAGCTGCAATTATGATGTCAAGGTCCAATGTCATCCGTTCCGGCATGTACAGCCTGGTTGCTACTCCCCCTACTACGGCAAAGGGAACATCTTTGATTAATTGACGAAGATCAGTCACGGGTAAAGTCCAAGTTCGTTTATTTAAAAAAGTGAGGCTGCTACCGGTGCCAGGTTTGACCCTTTTTTTAATTAAGGAAAGGAAAATTTGTCTACGTTTTAAATGAGGATCGGTAAGTAGGGTTGACATAAAATAAGAGATTTTTTTTGTCTATTAATCAGAATATAATTGAGAAAATCTTAACAATGTTCTTGCCCCTGAATGAGCTTAATTAAGCATTCCGGCGATAGTCCCCATTGTAAAAGGTTTATCATAGGGGTCTGTTGTTACATTTCTAGCCATGTCCTTCGTTGGTCTCCATATCCACAGTGACTATAGCCTCCTGGATGGGGCTTCCCAATTACCCGCTTTGATTGACCGGGCCATTGAGTTGGGTATGCCGGCGATCGCCTTGACGGACCATGGGGTGATGTATGGGGCGGTGGAGTTGCTGAAGGTCTGTCGGGGTAAACCGATTAAACCTATCATCGGCAACGAGATGTATGTGATTAATGGTGACATTGAAATTAATAAGCGTCACCGTCGTTTT
>NZ_JADEWJ010000365.1:0-3039 GCF_015207725.1 Synechocystis sp. LEGE 06083 | reverse complement strand
CAAAATGGCCGCCGGTTCCAAAATTTTCTCTTGCCAGAGTGGATCTTCCCGCATTTGTTCAGAAACAACCCGAATTAAATTAAGGGCTTTATCCACATTACTGGACTGGTCAATTTCCACAATAAATTCCGCCCTGGACCAATCCTTAGTCAAATTTTGGACTACGGAAATTTTACCGTTGGGAATGGTGCTCAAACGGCCCTCGGGGCCCCGCAACTGGGTGATGTAAATATTCATATTCTCCACCAGACCAAAAACATCGCCAATTTGCACCACGTCACCGATGGCATAGCGGTCTGTCCAAAGAATGAGGGTGCCATTGAGCATATCTTCCACCACGTTGCGCCCCAGAAAAGCTAGCACAAAGGCAACGCCCCCAAAACTAGCTAACACCAAAGGGTTAATGCCAAATAGCGCAATGGTGCCCAGGATGCCGAAAATAGTCAGCAGTGCCGAAATTCCTCCCTTGATGGCTGGGGAATAGGTCATGACCCTGAGGGTGTAACGGTTAGATTGTTCGTTATAGGATTGCTGTTCCTTAGCCCAATTATTGAGAAAGCCATCAACAAAAATACCGCACACTTTATCGATTAAAGTCACCCCAATCCAAAGCAGGGGAAAATACATGGCTTGGCCAATAAACAACAAGGTAAAGGGTCGGGTAGAGGGAAAAACATAAACGATAAATGCTCCCACAATAAAAATGCAGGAAATCTGAAGCCATAATAAAGTCCAACACATTAATAGGGCAAAGTTACGACGTTGTTTGAGTAGGGTTTGCCGCCGTAAATTTAAGCTGGCTAAATCGCCGATGTTTTGCCAAGCATGGTTAACCCGATGTTTAAATTGGTTGGCGAGGGGCATATACCCAGGAAAACTGTCCTCCTTAGATGGCACCCTATGGCCATTCTCCTCCTCTTCCCCTTGGCGATCGGGGTTGGCTTCTGGGGAATCTGACGCTTCTTGGCTAGCTAAGCGCAATGATTCAGCACTTTCTGCTTCAATGTCTTTAGTGATGGACTGGGCTAAAATTTTTAACTCTTGGCGTAGATAGCGGTCTCGACGGTAGAAAAAAGACCGAATTAAACCCATAACGGCGACGATCGCCAGGGCCACCACCATAAAGGCACCACTGATGTAATAACGGTCCCAAGGATGTTGACGATCCAGTTCGTGGCCCCATAAAGCCTTATCAAAACTACTTTGTATTTTGTCGCGCCATTCATGGGCCAATAAATTGATGGGCTTACCATTAATAATTTCGTCAGCTTGGTTGACCGTAACAATGGTTTGCTGCGCTAGGCCCAGGGCTGGCTGACTCGGTACAAAAATTACTGTCTCATTGTTCTGAATGCCCACTTCCACGTTGGGGGTGAGGGGATGGATTTCGTCGGCGTCCACACTGGCTAAATTAGGCGCTGGGGAAGAAATAATTCGGATAGCACTCTGGGGAGCGTTACGGAAAGAAGTGGTAGGGGTTCTCCGCTCAACTGAACTGTTTTCTTGGTTGTCTTCCTTAGTTTCGGGTGTGGCATTGGTGGAGCCTGGGGGGCTAGGAGGAGGCGGGGCCGTTTCCCCCCAATTACCAGGGCTAGAGTGATAACCAAAGCGAGATTGCCTCAGATCAAAAACCTTGGAACGAAGAAATTGCACGTTCTTCTCAGGAATTTCCACTGTATTCAAGCCAGTTAACCGAGAATAAATGGAATTAAAAATTGATTCCACTTGCTTAGCCCGATTTTCGATCGCCTGGGCAGCCGCTTGGGAACTTTCCTCTGGGTTAGGAATTAACCCCACGGTGAAGGTGACTTGGGAACTGCCCCGCAAAAACACATCACTGCACCAGAGCCGGCCACAACGTCTTGCTTTATTGGTATCCCACCAGGGAGTAGTGGAGGCACTCTGACTGCTATCGGTTCCCCCCGCAGAAAAAACTATTTGCGCTGTAGCAGGGGGAATGATCACCGTTAGGGTGAAGGCAAGGAGACAAATCAGAATCAGACGCTTGACAGTGGCAAGTCGGTAACCCATAGGCATGGTCGGAGTTTTGTAAAGTTTTTGCAATAATTCACCGCCATCTTAGCAGTGAGTACGTTTTAAGAATGGTTGATGTAGACCATTGTTGTTTCCCAAGTTGACGGTGGAAGTAACAATCCGTTCAAACTCTGTGACAAACCAGGCAAATCCATCGAATTGTCAATGGGGTCTGAGGGCTTGGGGTTAAAAGTTTTTGGTAGGATGGAATAGCTTATCTGTCCCTATCTATATGGCTCTCGCTTCCCCCACAGATTTTCCGCAACCACGCCATAGGGCAGTGGTGGGTTTGGGGGGTAACATCGGCCCAGTGCTGGATAATCTCCAAGGGGCGATCGCCGAATTGGCTTCAGTGGCGGGCATTGAAGTGGAGCGCTGTTCTAGTTGGTACCGCAGCCAAGCCTTTGGGCCGCCGCAACCGGATTATATCAATGGCTGTGTGACCTTACAGGTCAGTCTATCTCCCCCGGAGTTGTTGCAAATTTTGCTGACCATTGAACAAAAATTTGGCCGCATTCGTTTGGAAAAATGGGGGCCCCGCACTCTGGATTTGGACTTAATTTTCTACGGCGATCGCCAACTGGATCAGGCCAAGCTGACCATTCCCCATCCTCAAATGCAGTTCAGACCGTTTGTGCTAGTGCCCCTAGCAGAAATTGCGCCGGACTGGGTTGATCCCCGATCAGGAAAAACCATCACCCAATTAGTTGGGCAGGTGGATTGCACCACGGTTTGGCCCGTTGCTCCAGGGCCAGAATTAGGAGGGAGAATGGAATCAGAGCAAGTTTTAACTCCAAGCGTTATGGCACTTCATAAATAAGACCAAATATAGTTACGAAAATAGGAGATTTTGGCAGAAACCGATCGCCTGACAAAAAGTTCAAAGCTGAAACGGGAAGTGTTGGAGTAAACGCACCTGGGCAATCGTCTCAAAATCACGATCATTGTGAACCAACAGTAAATTATTCTCCAAAGCAACTTGAGCGATACAGCAATCAATTGGAC
>NZ_JADEWJ010000364.1:0-3042 GCF_015207725.1 Synechocystis sp. LEGE 06083 | reverse complement strand
GCCCAATATCACGATAAAATTCAAACCACCGATAATCAAAATCTTATTATTAAGATTAATCAGACCGTAGCTCAAATTAATGATCTTGAAGAATCCAATAATACCATCCGCTCCCAGTATGACTCGACATTATTAGAAAAAATTGCTGGTCAAAGGAAAGAAAATTCAATTAATCAAACCCCTCCAGAAAAAGCCAAGCAACAATTAAATCAAAATATTGCTAAAATTGCCAGTTTAAAGCAGGAAATTACCCGCCTAGAACAACAACTTTTGGCAAAACCAGAAAGCGTCAATTTTCTTAATTTTATTAATCAAAAAGAGGTCTGGGAGGACTTAAATCAGAGTTATCTCAAAGCGATGTTTTGGTATCCGACTATTCGGTTTCTTTTCCAAAGTCTATTTTTAATACCTTTAATTGTAACTGCCCTTTGGGTTCATAGTTTTGCAGTCAAAAAAGGCTATGGATTAGTGGCTTTGATTAGCTGGCACTTGCTAGTTATTTTTCTTATTCCCCTAATTTTAAAAGTCTTTGAATTTCTACAATTTGGTCTTATTTTTGATCTCGTCTTCAATTTTATTGAAGCTGTTTTTGGTGGATTAATTTTTGCCATTAGTTATCTATATATTTTGTTTATTCCTTTGGTGGGATTTGGCGTTATTAAATTTTTCCAAAGATTTGTTTTTAATCCTAAAGGTCAAGCAGCTAAACGGTTTCAAAAATCCAGTTGTGTAAAATGTGCGAAGCGAATTCGCCCCCAGGATTCCCATTGTCCCCACTGTGGTTATTATCAATATGTTGAATGCCTAAGTTGTCATGCTCTTACCTATCAACATTTACCCCACTGTAAAGAATGTGGTGCTCCCCAACGGCAGAGTGAATAATCTTCAAGTCTCGTTGATGAAAAATGACTGTGGTAAAAATAATGACACGTTAAGATTGGAAATAGTTTACATCGCAATCGTTAATCACTCGTGTGGCAATGAAGCTGTTGTAAGTTTGGTTTGATGGTACAGCATTTTTTGAATTTTCAAACAAACCTGACCGCTTAAAGAGACGCCATTTATCTTGCTTTCAGCAAATAAAAATTAATCTTAGTCAACAACTTCGCTTGGGGATTGCTAATCATGTCGAATAGAGACTGATAATCCTTATCTGCAGCAACATAAGCAGAGGCAATATCTACATCTACCATTGCTAAGGACTGGAGTTCATAGTCAGTGATGTCATTGACTATGGCAATGGCTTGGTCATAGTTGCCTAAACTAGCATAGGTAGAGGCAATATCTTTCATCAGTGTGGATTGCAAATTAAGCTCAGTCAAGGTCAAATCCTTCATTTCTGTGGATGAAACAATTAGTAAAATTATCGCTTTAAGGTTACTTCCATATTTTTGAGCAGAACATCATCTGGTTGAGATGCTATCCACCAAATTAAGGTAAAACCAAAAACAAATGCTAACCATGTAATAGCAAAAGCTAAGACAAATTTTACTGAGCGATGAATCCCAAATGAAAGAGTAGATGTTGCAGGATTTTCTGGATTATATCGAACCTTTACTGATGAAGCGTGCTCTAATTTATTGAGAATATCTTGGTGTGCCTGTCTGCCGCTACTGGAAGCATATCCAAATGCCAATCGGGAACTGGTATATGTCCGGCCCATGACAGAATAACGATACTCCACCTCTACCCCATAAGTTGTGCCATCGCTGTCTGAGTTCTCGCGAAGAGACAGATTGGTAATTGTGCCGGTTACAGATGGCCAATTAGATGCTTCGACTGATTGCTTGGCAGAGTTGATACCAGACCAAAGCAGACCAAACCCAACAGCGTAAAAGATGCTGATAAATAGAGAGAAAAAGAGCTTATCCATAACAGTTAATATTACAAAGGGGGTGTGTAGGCTAACATCATTAGACTCCTCCAACCTCTGCTGCTTTTTTTGCTTCCACTCAGGGGGCCTCCGGTCAGGGTCAAACCTTGGGCCTGAACTAGTTAGCCTTTGTCCAGCAGGGGTGGGGAGGTAGTAAAAATGGAAGGGACTACGACAATAAAGAGCTGGAACCATATCTTTATTGTCGTCTTTCTGATTTTAAAGTTTATCCCCCCAGTTGAGTTGAAAGTCCTCTTTATTTTGATTAGGAGCCAGGATGATAGCTAAAACCGATTTACAATCTCTCTTGTCAGCTCCCACAATGACTACTGCCGAAGCATTGTCTGTTTATGATTCCTTGGAACCTGTGAATTTGGCTTTTATGACAGGGCGTTGGCAGGGCAAGGGAATTTCCACTAATCATCCTATGGATGGCATATTGGAAATGATTTGTTGGTATGGTAAGGAGTTTATTGATTCAGAAACTGTTCATCCTTTGTTGTTTCAAAATACCGAGGGTGAAATTTTCAAACTGAAGCCAGATCCCACTGTAATGGCACTCTCCCTAAATTTTCATATCAATCGTTATCCATGGGTAGCTCCGGGTCTGCGTTGGTTTAATCGTTTCTTTAAAACTGAAGTTAGCCAAGCACGTTTGCGAATGATGGAAAATCGTGGTGTAGTTACCGCCACTATGATTTACGATTATTTACCAATTAATGATTCTTTTAAGAAAATTGACGATAATTCCGTATTTGGTTTGATGGATTATAAGCTCATCCCCCAGCCTTTTTTCTTTTTGTTACAACGGTCTGTTCTTCAAGCCTGATAAAATTTTCCCCCACTTTTTTGGCGATCGCCTACATCCTCAATGCACGATGGTAATCCACGATGCTATCAAATATACATCCCACAGAAAGCCGGGCGGACTTTGTTTCTCATCAGCGACTAAAAACATGATCATGATGAGCACCAGCCACTACATTGCAACTAATGTCAGAGTCTCCCAATGTTTTCAAAAACGCTGTGGTAAACCCAGCAGCCTGATTGACTGACAAAAGAAGTGAAAAGCAGTCTAGGTGGGGATTGTAGAAAAGAGGGGAGGTCACGTTCTAGGATTAGATACCACTCAAAACCTGGAACGCGATGCATAATCACTCCCCCCTCTA
>NZ_JADEWJ010000038.1:0-19528 GCF_015207725.1 Synechocystis sp. LEGE 06083 | reverse complement strand
CTATTACCGTCGTCGTCCCTGGAAAGTACTTAGCCGGGCCCTGGAGGTGCTCTGGTCCTTTGGTTTTTTCCTCACCTGTTTGCTCTGGGATCAATGGACCCATCAGGTGGAATATTACAAACGGCAACGGGCGGAGGATTTACGGGAATTACTAACCAAATTGGGGCCGACTTTTATCAAAGTGGGTCAGGCCCTCTCCACCCGGCCCGATCTGGTACGGCGAGACTTTTTAGAAGAATTAATCAAACTTCAGGATCAATTACCGCCCTTCGACAATGACCTTGCCTTTTGGCTCATGGAAGAGCAATTGGGCATGAAAGTAGACGAAGCATACCGGGAAATTTCCGCCCATCCCGTGGCCGCCGCTAGTTTAGGGCAAGTGTACCGTGCCATGCTTTTTAGTGGCGAAGAAGTGGCAGTGAAAGTACAGCGCCCCAATCTGCGCCCTCGGCTTAGCTTAGATCTATATCTGATGCGTTTGGGAGCGGAAAAATTTGGGCGATTTCTGCCCCTCAACCTCGGCCACGACTTAACTTTGATTGTGGATGAGTTTGGTATTAAGCTGTTTGAAGAAATTGATTATTTAAACGAGGGTCGTAATGCCGAAAAATTTGCCGAAAATTTCCATGGCGACGCCGATGTTAAAGTGCCGTGTATTTATTGGCAATACAGCAATCAAAAAGTCCTCACCCTCGAATGGATTCAAGGCTTTAAATTAACCGACATAGATAAAATTCGAGCGGCGGGCCTCGACCCCAGCAACATCATCAAAATTGGCGTTACTTCCGGGCTCCGGCAACTGCTGGAACATGGCTTTTTCCATGCCGATCCCCACCCCGGTAACCTATTTGCCACCTTAGACGGTCGCATGGCCTACATTGATTTTGGCATGATGGACCAGTTAGAACCGGGTACCAAGGAAACCATTGCCAGCTCCATTGTCCAGTTAATTAATAAGGATTACCTAGCCCTCACAGAAGACTTTATTGCCCTCGGTTTTCTTGCTCCCAACACTGACATTACCCCCATTATTCCTGCCCTAGAGAATGTTTTTGGCAGTGCCATTGGCCAGAGCGTCCAAGACTTTAACTTTAAAACCATCACCGACGATTTTTCCGAGTTGATGTATGATTATCCCTTCCGAGTACCGGCCAAATTTGCTCTGATTATTCGTTCCTTAGTGACCCAAGAAGGTTTAGCCCTGAGCTTAGACCCCAATTTCAAAATTGTCGAAGTGGCTTATCCCTACGTAGCCCGTCGCTTATTAACCGGGGAATCTCCCCAACTGCGGCGCCAACTCATTGATGTGCTGTTTAAAAATGGCAAATTCCAATGGCAACGGTTGGAAAATATGCTCAGCATTGCCCGTTCTGATACCAAGTTTGACCTTTTGCCCACAGCCCAATTGGGTTTGCAGTTCCTCTTTTCCGAGGAAGGTTTATATCTGCGGCGGCAAATTCTCCTGGCTTTAACGGAGGATGATCGCCTGCATACGGATGAAGTGCAAAGAATTTGGGGTCTGGTGAAGGATGACTTTAAGCCCCAGGAATTAGTAAGCGTCGCTTGGAACGCAGTGCGGGAATTTTCCCTCGCCGGGGTGAGCACTATTCTGCCCCAAAGGTAACTTTTGCCCAATCTACCAGGTTCAAACAATTAATTCCAATCGCAACCGTAATCAAGTTCTTTGCCTTGGGGTCAATTGACCTTGACTCTGTTGTTGACCTATCTACGTTACTGAATCGATTTCAATTCCCCCTTTGCCGTCCTTGCCATCCCCTTGGCGATCGCCGTTATTGTTGCTGTAGGGATTAGCGAATAACCTTTCGGGGTCGAGGGCATCGGGATGGGTGGAAAATTGGGGCAATACTTCTCGAATGAAAGCGGCGGAAGCCTTGGAACGGTAACGGTTGGGGTTAATAATCACCGAAAGAACCCGGCGAATTTCCACATTTTTAATCGGGGCGATATGGAGCACATTCATCTCCAATTCCTTTTCGATCGCCGTGGTGGAGACGAAGGCCGCTCCCAAACCGGACTGCACCGCATTTTTAATCGCTTCGATGGAATTGAGCTCCATTTCAACTTTAAGGCGCTTGGGGTCAATTTCTCCCTGGCTCAACACCTTATCAATCACTTTGCGGATAGTAGATTGGGAATCAAGACTAATAAATTTAAGCTTGTATAGATCTTCCTTTTGGATTGTCTCTGCCTGGGCCAAGGGATGGAACACTGGCAAAATCAGGGCCAATTCGTCCTCCGCGTAGGGCAATACTGTCAAAGTTTCCTGCAACTCCGCCGGTACCTCGCCGCCGATAATGGCCAAATCCACCTGACCGTTGGCCACGCCCCAGGCCGTCCTGCGGGTGGAATGGACTTGCAATTGCACCGTTACATCGGGATATTTCTGCCGGAACATACCGATCATCCGGGGCAGGAGGTAGGTACCTGTGGTTTGAGAAGCCCCCACAATTAGGGTTCCCCCCTGTAAATTTTGTAAATCCTCGATCGCCCGACAGGTTTCTTGGCAGAGGGTAATAATTTTTTCGCCGTAATTGAGCAGTAAATGCCCCGCCTCCGTCAATTGAGCCTTGCGCCCTCCCCGGTCAAATAAAGGCACACTCAACTGCTTTTCCAGGTTTTGCACCTGCAAACTAACTGCCGGTTGGGAAACGTACAATGTGTCTGCCGCCCGTTTAAAACTGCCTTCCGAGGCGATCGCCTTGAGGATGCGAAGTTGATCCAGCGTGAACGGGATATCCGACATAGATCCAGCCAAACGATGAACAAGACAGGGACAGCCCTATTGCACTGACAGTACCACAATTAGAGCCTTTACAACGGTATCGCCCGGGGTCTAATTCATCGATGGGAGCCTAGTTAACATCAAGGCCGATCCCGCTCAAAAAAGTCAATTTACTTTAACCGACGCAAAAAAGAGGGCAGTTAATTTACTCCCTCCCTTTGCAAAATCCACAAAATGGTGGCTATTAGCTTATTTCTGTTACTCCACTGCACTCCAACCCCGTGCTAAAGCATTCAGCGCTGAATACCCTAGCCAAAGTCAAACTAACTGAGGGAAGCACTGCTACGGTCATAGGTTGTACGGAAACTGGATTGGGGTTTGCCCTGTACAGTGGTCCAAAAATCTTTTTCGGCTTCTACGCCAATCTCAGCGGCAGCCCGAGACAACATAGACTGTTGACGGTTTTTAATAAATTGGTGGTGGCGCATCATGAGAGCGCGGGCCTGTTGTTGAGTAGACATAGTGAATACCTCTTGACGATTGCTGAAAAAAGTTTTGGTTAATTACCCTCTTTAATATTTATAACACACAATTCTGTAACATTTTATACAGAAACAAAAATTTACATCCCTTTTTTTCTGATTCTCAATTCTCCAGTTAGTCCTATGCGCTATCGCTTTTACACCCTTGACGTGTTCACCGACCAACTTTTTGGCGGTAATCCCCTGGCAGTTTTTCCCGATGCCCAGGGTTTGACCGATGGGCAAATGCAGAAAATTGCTGCGGAAATCAATTATTCTGAAACGGTGTTTGTGTTGCCTCCAGCGACGGCAGTGGGGAATTTCCGCCTGAGGATTTTTACCCCCAAAACAGAATTGGATTTTGCCGGGCATCCCACCATTGGGGCCGCCTATCTGTTGGGTTTGCTCCAGCCCCCCAGCCCTTTAGCCACCACCACTTGGCAGTTGGAAGAGCCAGTGGGCCTAGTACCCGTTACCCTCCACTACGATCAAGAACAGTTGGTACAAACGGAATTAACCGTGGCCCAACTTCCCCAAACCCAGGGTTTCGCCCCATCCAGCCAAAATTTAGCCCTGCTTTTGGGGTTATCCATTGATCAACTACAGCAAGGGGAATATGAAGCAAAGCCCTATTCCTGTGGGTTGCCCTTTTTATTTATTCCCTTGGTGGATGAGGAGGCGTTAAATAGGATTAGTTTTAAACTATCAGTTTGGCAAGACCTATTGGCGGATCAATGGGCCCATTGCGTTTATTGTCTGGCCCCAGCGGATCCTGCCCTAGGTTTATTAGATAACAAGTTGATCCACGGGCGGATGTTTGCCCCCGGTTTAGGCATTGCGGAAGATCCGGCCACTGGCTCCGGGGTAGCGGCGTTAGGTGGTTACTTAGGCGATCGCCTGGGAGCGTCAGGGCAATATCACTGGCAGATTGAACAGGGCCAAGCCTTGGGAAGGCCCAGCCAATTACAGTTAACTGTGGTGAAAGAAAATCAGACGATTACGGCAGTGAAAGTGGCCGGGCGATCGGTTTTAGTATCAGAGGGTTTTATGAACCTGGGAAATTAGGGAAGTGTCACCCCTGGGGACAGAAATTTTTCTTCTTTCTTTACCCCAACCCCAGTGAAGAAGGGATTCACCCATTATTTGCCTAGGCAAATAGGAAAAAACTGAGGGGATTGTGATAGGATGGTTGGTCGGACGCGGACGTGGCGGAATTGGTAGACGCGCTAGATTTAGGTTCTAGTGTCTTTGGCGTGGGAGTTCGAGTCTCCCCGTCCGCATTAAAAAACGAAGTTAATGTTCCACCTTAGGGGTAAACATTAGGTGAACCTATCTAGGGTGCGGTATTGGATTGCTTCGGCCAGATGGGATGCTTGGATATGATCCGATTGGCTTAGATCAGCAATGGTGCGGGATACCTTTAAAATTCGGTCCATGGCCCGGGCGGAGAGCCCCAGTTTTTTAATCGCTCCTTCCAGCAGTTGACGGCAGTTTTCATCCAACTGACAAAATTGACGTAATTGTCCCGCCTGCATTTCGGCATTACAACTAATTTTTGAGTCTTTACTAAATCTGGCGATCGCCATGGCCCTGGCCTTAGCCACCCTTTGTCGCACTGGTTCTGAATTTTCTCCCTGGCCTTGGCTGGTCATTTCCTCCGGCTTAAGGCGGTTCACCGCCACCTGTAAATCGATACGGTCCATCAGGGGGCCAGAAAGCTTGGACCAATACATTTCCCTCTGGCGGGGAGAACAGGAACAGGCTTGAATTGGATCGCCAAAATAACCACAAGGACAGGGATTGGTGCTGGCGATGAGGGTAAATTGGGCAGGAAACATGATGGTTTGCTTGGTGCGGGAAATGGTAACTTGCCCGTCCTCCAAGGGTTGACGCAAAAATTCCAACACATTGCGTTTAAATTCTGTCAATTCATCTAAAAACAGAACCCCTCGATGGGCCAAGGAAATTTCCCCCGGCCGGGGAAAGCTACCGCCTCCCACTAGGGAAGGGCCGGAAGCCGAATGGTGGGGACTGCGAAAAGGGCGCTGACGAATTAACTGCCCCCGTTCCTTCAGCAATCCTGCTACGGAATGGATTTGGGACACTTCCAGTGCTTCTTCAAAATGGAGCGGCGGCAGAATACCCGGTAAACGCCTAGCCAACATGGTTTTACCACTGCCCGGTGGCCCGACAAAAATCAAGTTATGGCCCCCCGCGGCGGCAATTTCTAAGGCTCTCCGGCCATGGGATTGCCCTTTCACGTCTTTTAAATCCAGGCAAGGTAGGGGCATGCTCCACTGTTGCTTGGCATCCTGGGCATTAACTGGGGTGAATTTTTCCGGTGCTCCAAGAAATTCCACCACGTCTTTAATATGGTCGAAGCCGTAGACTTTTAAGCCCTGCACCACGGAGGCTTCCAAGGCATTACCGGACGGTACTACTATGCCCGCTAGACCCATTTTTTGTGCTGTGGCCGCAATGGGAAGAACCCCGGCGATCGCCCTTAAACTGCCATCTAGGGACATTTCTCCTAAAAACAAATAATCCCCAAACAGTTGGGCATCCACCTGTTCCGATGCTGCGAGGACGCCAATGCTAATGGGTAGATCAAAACTGGGGCCTTCCTTTCGTAAATCCGCCGGGGTGAGGTTAATGACAATGCGCCGTACCGGAAAAGCAAAGCCCGCATTTTTTAACGCCGCCTTGACCCGTTCCCTCGATTCCTGCACTGCCGTATCTGGTAGTCCCACCACGGCGATCGCCGGTAACCCAGCAGAAACGTCCACTTCCACTCCGACCTTGATGGCATCAATGCCCAACAGGGAAGCACTCCAAACCCTTGCTAACATAATCGATCCACAAACTCAGTTCACTTAGCCTGATTTTATCTATCAAGATAGCATGGGAAAATTTTCACTAAAGCTCCCCCACCCTGGAGGTCGACAATGGGTTCTAAGTCTAGCCAGCCAGGGAGATAACTACTCTGCTTAAAGGCAACCTAAATTACTTAGCGCCATAGAAAAAAGCAATTTCTTTATCCTTGAGGGGGGCAAAGCCAGCGTCAATCAATTT
This sequence comes from Synechocystis sp. LEGE 06083, assembly GCF_015207725.1. Lineage (NCBI taxonomy): Bacteria > Bacillati > Cyanobacteriota > Cyanophyceae > Synechococcales > Merismopediaceae > Synechocystis > Synechocystis sp. LEGE 06083. The sequence goes on along the minus strand of NZ_JADEWJ010000038.1, from coordinate 13,192 downwards.
TTGGTCTAATTCTGCCTGGGCAATATGCTTGGCTCCAATGCGGACAATGCGGGAGCGCATGGTATTACTAACCCCACTGCGTTGCCGCCCTGCTTCCAAACCCATCACTTGATGATAGAGTTCCAGTTTGGCTGGGGGAATAGCACTGCCATCAAAATCAATGCCAGCGGCGATCGCCTGGTCAATGGCATCGGCTCCTTTGGTTGTATTAGCCATAATCAATATTACCCTCGAGTTATTTTGCTTTAATTATCCTAGCGAAAAAAGGTCACTAAAATCACCAATATCCGCCAGATAATTGCGACGATTAAATCAAATCAGTGCCATCAATAAATATTATTAATCTCCACCTGGCTAGATGATTAACAATCTAGTGACTGTGGTGATGGGAGCAATAAACCCATGCGGCCGGATGATTGAGATAATGCTCCTTTTTCCAAATCGGTAATCTCAATTTAATTTGGTCAATAACATACTGAGTGCCTTGAAAAGCGGCTTGGCGATGGCTAGCCACTGTCCCCACCCACACCGCGGTTTCCCCTATTTTTAAATGGCCACTCCGATGGATGGCGATCGCCTGGTGAAGATCATATTTTTCCTTAGCTTCAGTAATAATTTTAAAGCCCTCGTTAATGGCTAACTCCTGATAAACCTGGTATTCCAAAGAGTTAACTTGTTTGCCATCATTGTGATTTCTGACCCAACCGGCAAAAGTTACCAAGGCTCCAGCCTGGTCATACTCTAAAGCCGCAATTAAAGGTTGGGTATTAATCGGTTGGTCACTAATGTCAAATAAAGCTAAAGCCATGGAAATTAGCCCCCAGCAACGGGGGGGATAAAAACGATAGTGGACTGGTCTAAAATTATATTTTCCATGGTGGTAAATTCATCATTGACTGCAACTTTTACTTGAGTAGAAGACAAATTAAATCTATAACGCTCCGACAATAAATCATAAAGTTCTCGGTAGGTATTTAGATCGGTGATTAAATTTTCCTCCGCAACTTTGGCCTGTTCCTGGAGAGAAGCAAAATACCTTAACTTAATTGATTTGGACATAATCTTCTGGGCTATTAACGTTGGCAATGTCAAGTAAATTGTCAGGCTTGATCAATTGGTAATCCGCCATTTGTAAAATTTTAACTGGACAATGTAAACCAATATGTTTCGCTTTAGTAAATAACTTTAGGGCAAGGGGAGTGTAAATGCCACACAACGCTTCGGGAAAACCTTGATCAGCATTTTCGTAGCAAGTTGCCACCAAATCTTGGCGGGCATGGGCAATTAGCTTTTCCACCATTGTACTATTGATATAGACCAAATCACAGGCAATAATTAGCCAATTAACCTGGGGATAACTCTGCAACGCCGTTAAAATTCCCGACATCGGCCCCACACTTTCTCCTTCGTCAACTAAGGTAGGTAAATTTTCTAACGCAGTGCCTTGCCACTGGCCGGGGCGGGCGGAGAGGAAAACTTGTTCACAATATTTTGATAATAAATCGTAGATATATTGCCCATGGGGTTGCCCTTGATAATTAATTAACGCCTTGTCCTTACCCATGCGTTTGCTTTTTCCGCCGGTCAACACTAAACCGTAGAGAGGAGTTTGCTTAATATCGGCTTTGCCACCGGTCTTTTCTATTAATTGAGTGTTTTTGATAATAATTTCAGAGCTGATGGATTTACACATATCGTAAATTGCTAATGCCGCCACGGAGACTCCACAAAGGGCTTCCATTTCTACCCCAGTTTTGTAATTAGTATTAACAGCACATTGCAAAATTATCTCCAAATAATCTTGTCCTTGGTCAACAATCTTGACATCAAATTTACAGCCATGGATTGGTAAGGTATGGCAAAAGGGAATCAGATCCGCTGTTTTTTTCACTGCCATGGTGCCAGCAATAATCGCTGTTTGAATCACTGGCCCCTTCTTCAGAACAATTTCCTGCCCTGTTAAATAATCTTTGATGGCCTTAGGTAACTGCACTATGCACTGGGCCACTGCCCGGCGATCGCCAGCTACTTTTTGACTAATATCCACCATGCGGGGCTGTTGATTTTCGTCGAGATGGGTAAACATTTATCCTCCAATTTGATGCATGGCATGGCTAACTTCGGGGGGTCGCAAATAGGGCTTCATTCCCAGTAATTGCCAGTAAACTTGCTGACGTTCCAATGGCGAAAAGTTGCGAATGTTAACCCCTTCATTTTTAAGCAAACAGGCCCGCAGAGTCCCATCTACCGATAGCCGCCAACGGGAACAATGACCGCAAAATGGCTGGGATTCGGACGCAATAAAACCGATTACGCCCCCACAGCTAGTGCTATAGCGAAAAGCCGTAGCGTCCAAGGCCGATTGGATCGGTTTCAAATTATATTTTTGTTGAATTTTGGTCAGCAACTCTTGGGCAGAAATGAATGTTCTTTCCTGCTGTTGACAGGCATATCCAATGCGCATAATTTCCAAAAATCTAATCTCCATATCCCATTGTTTAGCATATTCAATCAAATCAAAAATTTCCTGATCATTAATCCCCCTCATTACCACCGTATTGAGTTTGATCTTAAATCCTTGATGATGGGCTAATTCGAGATTACGAAGGATTATTTTCAGATAATTGCCATGGGTGATTTCCCGAAAAGTTTTAACATTTAAACTATCGAGACTAACGTTTAAATCCAGAATATTATTTTCCCTAAGGGTATCCAAATGTCGATCTAGAACAATACCATTGGTGGTCAAACCAATTTTTTTAAGTTTTAATTGACCAATGGCTCGGGCAATTTCGGCGAAGTTACTTCTCAGCAAAGGTTCTCCCCCGGTTAGGCGGACTTCTTCCAAGCCAAATTCAATTAATTCTCCAACAATTTCCCCATATTCTTGACAAGATAAATAAGTCGATTGATTAAGAAATGTTGCGTCCACTGGCATACAATAATGGCAACGCAAATTACACTGATCCGTGAGGGAAACCCTCAATTTACGAATGCGGCGGCCATAACTATCAACTAAGGTCTGGGACATGGGCAATGCTAATTCTACCAGGCATAAAAAGGAAAACATTCTCCAGCCTGAAAATATGCTTGGTGCTGAGGTAGTTCCAAAAAGCCATCACTGTTAGCTAGGGCAATAAATTCCCCGGAGTTTTTGACGGGCAGCGGCTCAGCTGTAATCACCGCCTGGGGAGTATAACTTCGCTTAACAGGTAAAAAATAGGTCAAATCTTTTTTAAAAGTAAAATCCCTAGTTAACTGGGCGTAGATTGGAGGATTATCCAAAAAGTAGCGATGTAAACAAACAAGACTAGAAATAGGGTTTCCCGGCAGACCAATAATAACAGTTTTAGCCTGATGATCAACACCAAAATACATCGGCTTACCGGGCTTTTGGGCCACGCCATGGATATATTTAGTTACGCCTAGCTCAGACCAGACCTTTGGTAAATAGTCAAATTTACCTTTAGAAATGCCACCGGAATAAATCAAAATGTCATACTCCAGTTTAGCCCGTTGATAATGGCTAATAATTACCTCTTGATCATCAGCTAAGTGATTCAAGTTTAGATTCTGAAACCCTCGACTTTGTAGGGATACTTGGAGTCCATAAAGATTAGAACGACGTAGCTGATGAGATTCTGGTTTTTGAGTAACTTCCACCAATTCATCCCCGGTGGAAATAATTTGGATGCGGGGCGTTTGCTTAATTTTGACTTTAGTTTTTCCAAAGGAAGTAATGATGCTCCAAGCGGGGCCGTTTAACTTTGAAGCAGATTCTAAAATAACTGTTCCTGATCGGCAATCACTAGCTTTTGAGTGAATAAATTCCCCTGGATTTCTTGACCGGAGATCAACAATTTTCACCTGATGATCGGCGATCGCCACCTCTTCGTAGGGAATAACCAAATCACAATTCTGGGGTAGTAGGGCCCCCGTCATCACCTCTAAGCAACCGGCCTGGTCCGGTAAACTACATCGGCGATCGCCTGCCGCCACCGTCCCTAAAAGGTTGAACTGACGACGGCCCTGGTTATATTCTGACCAAGCCAAGGCAATGCCATCCATCATTACCCGATCGCCAGGGGGATAATCCCGGTCGGCCTCAATGGATTCCGCCAGAACTGCCCCATAGCTACCATCAAAATCAATGGTGGTATCACCAAAATCCGGCCAATGGGTTTGGATAATTTCAACAGCGGCGGCAACGGAAATCATTTCGGACGCTCCCCATTACCATTTCTTGTAGGGTAGGAATTTACCATTCATCGTCACTTTAACCCGATCTCCCTTGGGATCTGCTTCTTTTTCCACATCGAGGGTAAAGTCGATGGCACTCATGATACCATCCCCGAATTTTTCATGGATCACTTCCTTCATGGGCATGCCATAGACCTGCATAATCTCATAAAAGCGATAAATGAGGGGATCCGTGGGAACCACTGGTCCCAAACCCTTAACCGAAGGAGCAGTAAGTTCGGGCACAAGATCACCGCTCAAGCCGAGGCATTGAAGAAGTTTTTCCGCCTCATCAACGGAAGCACTGGCCTGTCGATAAATCACAGCGGCAATCCAGACTTCATCCCGTTCGAGCAATTGCTCCAAATCGGCGAAGGTGACTCCCTTGGCTTTTTTCGCTTCCAGAAGTTTTGTCGTAATGGCAGAAATTTCAGTACTCGACATGGAGTTCTCCCTATTAATTAAATAGTTTCAATTCAACGGAATTAATTTTCAGACTACAGATTGACCCGCCTATGCAAGGACCATGGGCACCCAGAAAAATCTACCGCCATGGGATTCTGACGGGAAAAGCCCAGAGAGTACTACTGCCGATAAATCTGGAGATGTTATCGATGGCAGAATTAACCAGAACTTGGGTGCTAAAATCAACGCCGCACTGCACCAAATTGTTCAATTAAAATCTGAGCCAGCAAAGGCTGGAGTTCATCACAGGGAATGCTCTTATGGACACAGGTTCCTAAATGGGCATCTTTACCCACTTTCCCCCCTAGGTAAACGTCTGCCCCGTCCACCGTTTTGCCATCTTTGCGCACCTTTGTGCCCATCAAGCCAATGTCCGCCACCTGGGGTTGGCCACAGGAGTTGGGACATCCAGTCCAATGGATCCGCACTGGACTTGGCACAGTAAGTTCCTTTTCCAACGCCTCCACCATGGCCAAGGCTCGATTTTTCGTTTCGATCAGAGCGAATTTACAAAATTGCGCCCCCGTACAGGACACCACCGATCTTTTTAGGTTGTCAGGATTAACCTTAAATTTATCCAGTAAAGGTTCCGCTAAAAGTGCTTCAAGTTTTTCGTCGGGGACATTGACCAAAATTAAATTTTGTTCCACCGTCAGCCGCACTTCCCCACTGCCGTAGCTTGCCGCCAAACGGGAGAATTCAAAAAAGTCATTGGCATAGAGACGGCCCACCGGCACATGGAGTCCCACATAATTTAACCCCGCCTGTTTCTGGGGGTGAACTCCCAAATGATCCCGCTTATCCCAGTCCAACTCATCCTTGGGAGCCGCTGTTAACAGGGGAAAGGACAACTTGGCGGCCACTTCCTCCCGAAATTTGGTGACTCCCCATTCATCAATTAGCCACATTAAGCGGGACTTTTGACGGTTAGCCCGCAAACCATGGTCACGATAGACTTCCAAAATAGCTCGGCACAGATCCACCACCTGTTGATCCGGTTGCACCCAAGCATCCAGGGGAATGGCCGCCTCACAACGACGGGAGGAGAAAAAGCCCCCTACCACCACGTTGAATCCTAAAATTCCTTCCCGATAGGCCGGCACAAAGGCCACATCGTTAATTTCTGCGTGGACAGAATTATCCCGACTTCCTTCAATGGCAATGTTAAATTTCCTGGGCAAGTTGGTAAATTCGGGATTACCCTGACCGCCATTGGTGATCATGTCCTGTACCCGTTGCACCAGGTCTCTGGTATCAATCAATTCATCCTTTTCCAACCCTGCCACCGGGGAGCCAGTAATGTTACGCACATTATCCATACCGGACTGGACAGAGGTCAGGCCACAGCTTTCCAGCTTGCTAAAAATATCGGGAATATCTTCAATTTTGATGCCCCGAATCTGCAAATTTTGCCTGGTGGTGATGTCCCCATTGCCCCGATCGCCGTAGCGGTCAATAATGTCGCCAATGACCTGCAACTGCTGACTGGTGAGCAAGCCGTGGGGAATGCGAAAACGGAGCATGAACTCCCCGGGGGTAACAGGGCGAAAAAAAATGCCCAACCACTTCAAGCGTAGATCCCTGTCCTCTTCGGGGATGTTTTCCCAACCAATCTGGGCAAAATGCTCCAACTCAGCCCGGACAGCCAAACCATCTTTGGTTGCCTTAACGGTCTCAAATTTATTAGCCACAACGCTTCAAGCCAGATAACAGTAGAAATCACTATAGGGTTCCCATTTCGTTAAATTTTGTAACGTAAATTACACTCAGCCTACCTATATGCGGTTTGTGCATTTAGACTATGCGTTAACTTTTGTTGGAATATCGGGCCGATAATTTGGTATTCCAGCCCATGGAATGGACGATAATTGGGGATGTCAATGTAGTATCGAAAGACTTACCCCAGGTTTTTGTTAGTGATTCATGGTTCAATTTCAACCCAGTGATAAAGGCGAACTGATTTGGTCGGTGGCGGATCTCCTGCGGGGAGACTATAAGCAGTCGGATTATGGCAAAGTTATTCTGCCGATGACGGTCCTACGGCGGTTGGATTGTGTGTTGCAACCCACCAAGGAAAAGGTATTGGGTCACTCTCTGCTCCAAACCTTGAAGAAACTGCCCAGGAGGAACAGGAAAATGAAAACACGCAGAAGATGGCATTAACGAAGCCGTAGAAAAATCTGCCGCCGCCCGTGGTCAGCAAAGTAATCTCTCATTTTTCGCCTTTACCGCCACCCCCAAACCCAAAACCCCAGCCATTTTTGGACAGCAAGACCAAACAGGTAAACCAGAACCCTTTCATCTTTACTCCATGCGCCAAGCCATTGAGGAAGGTTTTATTCTCAATGTCCTCCAAAATTACATCACCTACCAGCGATTTTTCCGCCTCTCCAAAGCCATTGAAGATGACCCCGAATTCAATAAGAAAAAAGCAGCCAAGGCGATCGCCCGATTTGTGAGCCTACATCCCCATGACCTTTGCAAAAAAACCGAGATTATCATTGAGCATTTCCGCCAATTCGTCATCCACAAAATCGGTGGTAAAGCCAAAGCGATGGTGGTGACTTCCTCCCGACTCCATGCCAAAGCGAGTCCTTGAAGACCCATCCTTTGGTGATTTGGTCAAAGAATTAATGATGAAAAATGTCTATACTCGTCTCAATCAAGATGAAGTTGCCTAGTTAATTGCATCGGCGATCGCCGTAAGATCCACCAGTGCGACTATTCATTCACTGATCGCCATCAAGAAGTTAGGAGTGGTGGGGAGTTGCCGTTCTCCCCTTAGTATTCTGAGCTTGTTTTGCTACATCCCTTGAGGCACTGAAATACCTGGTAAAGCATTCAATTGAGCCGCCGTGAGAGGATTGCCACCGAACTGTTCTACGGACCAAGCCAAGGCTCCAGTCAGGCCGGCATTGTAGTCAATGGCCACTTCATTGCTGATGTAGTCATCCCGGGAATCGTTATAGCTAAAATCATTGGTCGCAGTGGGGCCTCCGACCAAAGCACCGAATAAAACATGTTCATTGGGTAAACCGTTGCGGAAACCGTCCCAGCCGACTCCCGAGGCGGCCCGATGGTGGGGTTGTTGGGGGAAATCGTTGCCGTAACCCACCATATAGCTAGCATTACGAGGATTGCTGCCCAAAATATAGTCCACCGTATCCTGGGCCAACTGGGCATACTTCCCGTTGGGGTCAGTTAAGCCATCTGAGTACACCGCCGCCAACATTGCCGTATTGGCCGCATAACGGAGGGAGCCCCATTGACTGATGAATCGTAACCCACCGTCGGTAATTTGGACTCCATCGGTGCCATTGACCCAGGCATCTAACCAGCGGGTAACATCTTGCTTAATGGCTTGATTGCCCGTGTCTTGGGCTAGGATTACCGCCGTGGCATAGGAAGCGTCGTCCCAATTGTGGGTCCAACCCCGGCTTAGACCGCCAATGTCACTGTTGTAAATATTTAAGGCTTTTTGCAGATAGGCAGAACCATCTCCCCCCGCACTATTCACTGCCCGGGATAACCACGCTGCCCCATAGGCTAATTCGTCTTCGTAACCACTCCAGGAATTGTAATAGTTCCGCACTTCGGGAATGGAGTCGGAATATTTACCCCGGTAGGTATCCGCAAAACGGTAGAGGGATTGGGCATTAACTAACAATTCATCGGCATAGGCAACATCCCCCGCTTCTCGGAACAGAATGGAAGCTGCCGCTAGGGCCGCCGCCGATCCCGCCGCTACATCGGAACCAGGTTTATCTGGGGTGACTGCCATGGCTGGTCGAGCAATGGTTTGGCTTTCCGGAGCACTCCAGAGGGAATGATCCGCCGACACATTCCCCACTTGAGCGACAAAAAATACGGTTTCCCCATTGGCATTGGTGACGTGGGCTTTGAGCAAATAATCTGTCCCCCACCGTATGGTTGCGAGGAGGTCATCCATTTGGCCGCTGGTTTGATAACCGGCTGTAAATTCCACACCGCCCCAGGCCAGGGTGGTCAAAGTAGAAGCGAGGGGTAAACCAAATTTGCCGTGGTCTCCCGCATCGTGGTAGCCCCCAGTTAGGTCTAGGCTCAAACCCGCTTGCAAATTACCATTACTTTGTCCACCAAAATAAATGCCATCTCGCCCATCCCTCAGGCCAGAATCTCCCCGCCAGTCAATCCGTTTCGTGGCTTCATCCAAGTCTCCAGAACGATTCGCTTCGTAAAACAGGAAGGACTTTTGTAAAGCTTCGCCGTAATTATGGTCCCCATTGGCGATCGCCGGCGGATCAACAGGATTGGGGTCTGGGTTAATCGGGTCAGTGGGGGGATTGGGATTAGTGGGAGTTCCCCCGGTATTATCCCCAGTACCGGCACTAGGTTGGCCGACAATAGCACCACCGAAGAAAAGCAGATCGGCGTTTAAACTGCCATCATTACCGATCGCCGTGCCTTGGGTACCATTAAAACCAACTTTGACTGAAGCGCCAGGGGCAATGGCTGCCGCCCATTCACTGCCGGTGACCACATAACGGGTAATACCTCCGCCTAAATCCGTCCCCTGTACAGTGGCGCCCCAGGGACTACCGGAGATTTTATGCACCGTATCGAAGCTAAAGCTCCAACTATTAAGCCGTGTATTAGAGGTATTGGTTACGGTTAATTCCGCCGTAAAACCATTCCACCAACGATTGCCTGCCACCGTGACAGTAAAAGGACTACCCGGAGAAACGGGATCAGTGGGTGGGGGAGTAACTGGATCCGGGTCTGTTGCGGGAGGATTGGTAGTGCCTCCTCCCATGCCATCACCGGGGTCAGAACCATGGTCCATACCGCCGCCGTGGTCATGATCATGGTGACTGTGGTCATCGCCACTGCCATGGCCCCCAGCCCCACCGCTAAATTCCCCTCCGCCAATGGGGGTTAAGCCATTGCCCGGCCGACTCTGATGGCCGTCGGTAATTTGCCCTGCAGGGCCCTGGGGCGTAGCTAAACCAGTGCGGCTGACAATGGTAACTTGAGCGACAGTAACCCCAAAAGCATCTTCCAACCGGTCTTCTACTACCTGGTCATGGTGAAATTCTAAATTGGCAGGAATCAATTGACCGCGGGTAATCCCCACCAGCAATAGAGTTTGCCCCGTGGGTTGGGTGGCAATTAATAAACCCTCCGCTGTATCTGTAACTGTTAATCTTTCTCTGGTGCCGTAGTAGAGAAAGCTCAGCTTCATGGTGGCAGGGTCAAAATTTTCAATCCGTTCCTGCACCCCATACTCATGGGAACGCACATAAACTGTGTTGTTATTCCTAGCCCCCAAACCCAATTCCCAACTGAGCACCCCACCAATGTCCTGGCGTAAATGCTCGTTTTGCACAATGCCAAAATTTGCTGCCGTCAGATCGGTAAAACTAACCCCCTGAATAATTTGGAACTCTGGGGTCCAAGCCCAGGGATTGATAATGGCCACTTCCCCAGTGCTGGTCTTACCAACGATCAGGTTGTGCACCGACACATCGCCAAAATCTAATCTATCTAGAGCCGGATTAAAACCAACAATATCGACCGCCGCAGGATTAATCGCAAACACTCTGCCGGTGCCAGGATTCGGATTAGGGTCCACCACGGGATCGGTAGGTGTTACGGGATCGGGATCCACAACCGGATCAGGGATAGGATCTGGGTCGTGATGATGATGATCTCCCCCCGTGCCCCCCGTATTGCCCCCAGCGTTAGTGAACAATAGGGCGGAGGTTAAAGAGCCGCTGTTACCGATCGCCGTGCCCTGAGTACCGTTAAAGCCAATGGTGACAGAGCCACCAGGGGGAATACTTGATGCCCAACCGGCCCCCGTGAGGGTGTAGCGGGTGATGCCATTGCCCAAATCTACGCTAGTGAACGTCGCCCCCCAGGGATTACCGGAAATTTTATGGACAGTGTCGAAGGTATAGGTCCAGTTAGTGAGGGGGGTGCTGGAGGTGTTGGTGATGGTGAAATCAGCGGTAAAACCGTTCCACCAGAGGGAGCCACCCACGGCTACGGTGAGGGGGGATAGGGTACTGGTACTGTTCATGGCGAGGAGCTTTAAAGGGGATGGGGATACTTTTTACAACTTAAGCAACAATCCCTGGAAACCTAAACCCTTCAGGTGGAGGGTTTTTAACTGGCTTTGGCTTATATTGACCCAATATTCCATCTACGCCTAAAGATAAATACACTAAATTTGACAAATTTTTTGGTCAGTAAACCTCATCTAAAACTATTTCTTCTTGTAAATTTTCTTGATTTTTCTCAAAATTAAATATGATGCGACAATCATACTCAACACTGCAAGCCCAGGCACCAGATAATTTACCCTTTAGTTTGTGGTTTCTGAGGACAGGATTATAAGGATCTGCGGCTAACAGTCTTAATTTTGCTTCAATCTTTCTCTTCAGATCTGGATTTCTCTTAATAACCACTTTAAACACCCGTTTAAAAGAGGCAGTTAAAACTAACTTATCATCATTTAGTTCGTCAATAATCTCGTCAATACTTCCTCGAAATTGTTCTCCTTGCTGATAATCTCGACAAGCTTTTTGGATATTTTGAGCAATTTCTTCTCTTCTTTATTCTGTTTGACGACGCCGAACAAGATCAATTAATTCATGTTGTTCATTGATAGAAAGACCGTCTATAATTTCTGGGATTTGATAGAATTGCATTGCTTGTGGCATTATTCATTTTCCTCTTTGGGATAATCAGATAATAAGTAAATTCCTTTAGATTCCTTGAGTTTGTTGTGGCGGTATAGTACTAAAGGTCTACACTAAAGGTTTTGTGCTACCAGATGCTTCGCTGAATAACTTTAGGTACAATAACCAGAGACTGGGCAAGGAAAATACACCTAAAATTCGCTCTCCTTCTGGGTTGAACACCATCATCACTCGACTTAACATACCAAAAAAATTTTCAATGATTCCCTTTGCAAAAAAAAGTTTGGCTTTGCTGACTCCCTATCTATGGGGAATTTTACTGGTCGGTTTACTAATTCTCTGCCCTGCCCCAGTCTGGGCCACAGAAAATGTCAGTCCTGTCACCGATGAGGAGTTACAGGTAGGGGATGGCCTCGCCGATCAAGCCTTTGCCGCCACGGAAATGGGGGATTTTGTCACCGCTGAAAAATATTGGACGGAATTGATTGAGAAGTTCCCCCAGAATCCCGCCGTGTGGAGTAATCGGGGCAATTCTCGGGTGAGCCAAAACAAATTGGACGAGGCGATCGCCGATTTCAACCGAGCTATTGAGTTGGCACCGGGGCAGGCGGATCCCTACCTCAACCGGGGTACTGCCTTGGAAGCGAAAGGGGAATTTAAAGCCGCCATTGCCGACTATAACAAGGTTTTAACCGTTAACCCCGAAGATGCCTTTGCCTACAATAATCGGGGTAATGCGGAAGGGGGTTTGGGCCATTGGACCATCGCCCTAGAGGATTTTCAGCGAGCCACGGCGATCGCCCCTAATTTTGCCTTTGCCCAGGCCAACACTGCCCTAGCCCTGTATGAATTGGGGCAAAAAGAAGAGGCCATTCAAACCATGCGCCGTTTAGTAAAAAAATATCCCATGTTTGCTGATATGCGGGCCGCCCTCACCGCCGTACTGTGGGTAGATGGACAACAGGGGGAAGCAGAAAGTAACTGGGTGGCCGCTGTGGGGGTAGATAGCCGTTACCAAAATCTAGACTGGGTCAAACAAGTCCGCCGCTGGCCTCCCAGCGTGATCAGTGCGTTGGATAAATTTTTGAGTCTTAGTTAAGGCATCCCCACCCACGAGGGAATTGATAGCTCCCGGCCCCGTCCATTCGTTAAATTGGAATTATTCAGTCCTAATAATCACAAGACTATGCTCGATATTCAGGCGATCGCCGACCATGCCCACCAAGGAGCCGCCGCCCTGGGAATTAAACAATACGATATTTATGGTTCTTCCGTGGATGACAGCGGAGTCGAAGTGGATTCCGGTGAACCCAAACAGGTAGAAGCTTCCAACCGGGCCAGCGTGATTGTACGGGTTTGGAATGACAAAGGTTTAGTGGGGGTCACCAGCACCACAGATTTGGATGCGGCCGGCATTAGTTTAGCCCTGGAAACCGCCGCCGAAGCCAGTGCTTTTGGCATCACCGATAATATTCCCGACTTCAGTCCCGAAGCCCAAGTGCCCATCGGTGGCGCTGAAAATGACGTGGCGGAACCGGCCCCCATGGGGGATTTAATTGCCACATTGGTCAAAGCAGAACAGGACCTGCTGGCCAGCCATCCCGCCATTACCGGAGTGCCCTATAACGGTTTATCGGAACAGACCACGGAGCGGTTTTATCTCAACAGTGCTGGGGCTAAACGTTATGAATGCCGTTCCTATGCTTCCATTTATCTTTACAGTCGAGCAGAACAGGAAGGCAAAAAGCCCCGTAGTGCCGGAGAAATGAAGATCAGCCGGGATTTAGCCAGCCTGGACATTGATG
>NZ_JADEWJ010000363.1:0-3074 GCF_015207725.1 Synechocystis sp. LEGE 06083 | reverse complement strand
CCACCGCCCCAGGGGAAGAGGGACAGGAAATCATCCAGGCGATCGCCATTCAGCACCAACCGACCCCCAATGCTCCGCCTCTGAATACCAAACTGCTGTCCCAGACCATTGAAGATAGTTACCGTTACGAAGATTCAGAACAATTAACCAAAACCATTATTAACTTCAATCCTCCCCAGACTAACCAGGGTAGAAGAGCCCCATGGTTGGTGGTGGAAGCTACGGAAACGGGGGAATTAATTGCCCTGGCTGATGTGCCCTATCGAGTGGGAGTGGATCCCCGCACCTACCTAGACCCCTCTTCCTCTAGTGTGGAAGGTTTTGCTTACTGTACCCAGGGCTTTACCTACACCTTTGCGATGGAGGCCACTGCGGAGCCCCAACCCCAGCCAGAACCGGACTTTTACCAAAGATTTATCCCCTATTACAGCTACGACCAATCCCGGTTTGATTTCGATGCGTTGTTTACTTATCGACGTATTTGGAGTCCAGATGGCCTAGGAATTTTTGAGCCCGCCACCCCTAATCAACCGAAAAATCGCTTTGGGGTCAGTCCCGCCCGGCCGGGGGAAATTTCCATGCAAAACTGGTTACCAGGTAATGACTACACCCCTGGTACCCCTAGGGACAATTTTGTTTACACCAGGGAGCAGCTACAACAAACGGGACAATTGGAACCGGGGGGATGGTTGGGAGGCTTGCGGACGGAAAGCCTAGCCAATGGGGAAAAAATTGCCCTGGGTTTTTACCATTGGTTAGTGGCGGGTACCACCGATGCCAAATTAGGGAACAACGTCAAAAAGCCCAATCCTAATAACCGTTTGCTGACGGGGCTGGATAGTCCCATGGGTACGGAGCATGGCCTTTCTAAGTTTCCCTATATTCGGGAAGGGCGCAGGATTATTGGGCGGCCAGATTTTATTTATCCCAACGGTTTTGAAATCAATGAAACAGACATTTCCCGCCAGAACTTTAAGGACGATTTTTATCGGGAAAATCTTTCTCCCCGGGATTACCGTCGTTTACATGCCGAGCTAGCGGGCATTGATGGTTTAGACGTGCTGGATGGTACCCTTGCTCCCGATGCCGTGGAGCGCCGTCAGCGGGCCACCATGTACCCGGATTCTGTGGGCATTGGCCATTACAACATTGATTTCCACCCCTGCTATTTGGAATATCCAGTGGAAAAACCCGGTAACATTGAGCGGCCGGGGGAGCGACAAGCCCATACCCCTTCCTATCCGTTCCAAATTCCCCTGCGGGCCATGATTCCCCAGCGCATTGATAATTTATTGGTGGTGGGAAAAACCATTGCCACTAGTCACATTGCGGCGGCGGCCTACCGAGTTCATTCCTTTGAGTGGTCTTCCGGGGCGGCGGCGGGTATTGTGGCGGCGGATGCGTTGCAAAACGATTATTTACCCTATCAATTGGTGAACCAAACTGCTTTAATTGCTAATCCAAAATTGTTGCAGTTACGGCGCAAAATTGAAGATACGGGTAACCCGACAGCTTTCCCTAATACTTCTATTTTCACTAGCTTTGAAAATTGGAAGTAAGGAGTTCTTTGGGTTGACGTTTATTGGATTGGAGCCTGTTTGTAAAGGGGATTAATCTCCTAGCCCCGCTTAAAAATTTGTTTAGTCTGCCTCAACTTCCGACAAGTAATTAATCTCCCTTACCTGTCTTGATGAGGGGCAAAATTTTGTGATCTTGGGAGTGATCGCCAACTTTTTTATCTATAGAAAAAACGGCAACATTTGATCCACAAAATTAACTTCGTCGAGGGCGATGAGGGCTACCCCAGCAGTAATCACACCGATACCAAGCCAACGGGCCAGGGGAATGGTTTCCTTGAGCAAAAATTTAGCCCCCAATAAGCTCATCACATAACCAAGCGCTCCCGCCGGTCGAATCAGACTAATATCCGTCCAACTGAGCAGGGAAATGAAAGTAACAAAACTAATAGTTTGGCAACCAATGCCTCCTAAAACTGAAGGATGGGAAAGGATACGACCGATTAATTTGACCATTTTCAGGGGTGATTGCAAGCTCACAGGGCCAATTTGTTTCATGCCCCGGGCGATTAATACGTCCCCAGCGGAATCGGTAAAAATTAAAATTAGAATACCAAACCAGACTCGGGACAGAGCAATGCCCACCGGAAATAACCACAATGGCGATCGCCGGGAAGACTTCACTGGCACGGCAGGGGTCGGGCTAAACTTTTCCCGCATCAATTGGGAGCGGTGACGATGTTCCGACCAACAGACAATGAACACGCCACTGGCAATCATAAAGGTGGCGAGCCAACGGTAAAAAGAAACTTCTTCCCCCAGTATTAGCCACGCCAGTAGGGCATTGAGGATATAGCTAGAAGAAAATAGGGGGAGAACTAAACTTAAATCCAATCGAGATGTGGCAGTGAAATAAAGGAACAGAGCAAACAATAACGTGATTACCCCCACCACAATCCAGGGGGAAGTGAGCAGATAGAGAAACAATGTCCACAAACCCGCCAGGCTATAGTCCTCCACTGAGCCAAACACTTTCATACCCTGGCTGAGCCAAATATCCCCCAAAACCTGGGTTGTGACCATGGTTAACAGGAGGCCAATGGTTTTCCACTCCCTTAACGTTAAGCGTTTAGCTCCGGTGAGCAAAGTTAATGATCCTCCTCGTCCAGGTGTTAATGGAAAACTTGCTTTGACGGACTAACCTAACCGACGAACATAGCCAGGCCATCCGTTGCTTTGAGTAGGCGATCGGCCGCCCGTTCTGGGTGGGGCATCATACCCAAGACGTTGCCTTGACCATTGGTAATGCCAGCAATGTGGTGTAAGGAGCCGTTGGGATTAATGTCCGCAGTCAGTTCCCCCTGGGCGTTGCTGTAGCGGAAAAGAATTTGGCCGTTATCTTCCAACCCTTTTAACGTATCCTCATCGGCAAAATAGCGGCCTTCACCGTGGGCAATGGGAAGGGTGATTACCTGTTGAGATTGATAGCCCTGGGTCCACAGGGTTTGGTTACTTTCCACCCGCACCGATACTCGGTCACAGATGAAATGTAAATCC
>NZ_JADEWJ010000362.1:0-3087 GCF_015207725.1 Synechocystis sp. LEGE 06083 | reverse complement strand
GGACAACCCATGGCTGATAACACCAAGCAATTTCGTTGGATTGTTTTACTGAAAGAAAACTTAGAATGTTTGTTTGCCAACGACCCCCAGGTATTTGTTGCAGGGGATTTACTCTGGTATCCCGTTGAAGGAAGCCCCAATATCCGCGTTGCCCCCGATGTCTTTGTTGTGTTTGGAAGACCCAAGGGAGATAGGGGTTCCTATCGTCAGTGGCAGGAAGATAATATTCCCCCCCAGGTTGTCTTTGAAATATTGTCCCCAGGGAATAGCATCAAAGAAATGACGAAAAAGCTCCAATTTTATAGCCGTTATGGCGTAGAAGAATATTATATTTACGATCCAGACTGCCAAGAATTAGTGGGTTTACAACGATCAGCGGATGAACTTACCGTTATTGAAGACATCAACAATTGGCAAAGTCCACTGTTGAGGATTAGCTTCGTGTTAACTCCAGAAGGATTGAATGTCTATTACCCCAATGGACGACCATTTTTAACAACGGTGGAGCTATCCCAACAGGTTGAATCTGAAAAAGAAAGGGCTGAGTTTGAAAAACAACGGGCTGAATCTGAAAAACAAAGAGCCGATCGCCTGGCGGAACAGTTGCGTTTACTGAAGGTTGACCCCATTGACCATTAAGGGTGGGGCAAGCGGGCTAGGGCTGTGAACAAGGATCGAAAAAAACACCATTTCGGTGTCCAAAGCATCCCCCCAAGCTCTGGCAATTGCCATAAACCCATCACGGCTTTAAATGTATCCCATTGCCCCCGTCGCAACTGCCGCCACGCCCCTGCCAAAATGTATTGATGAAAAAATAATTGTTTACATTGCTCCAATTCCGACCCGCTTAAAAGGTTGAACTTGGCCAGTTCCTCAAATAACCTGAATAAAATTTCCACCGTCTTTTCATGGAAAGAGGCCATGGTCAAGGCTTGGGCATGTACTCGGTAGGCTACGGTGGCTTCCCGGCAGCAATACACCCCATAGTTGGCAAACAACCGCATCCACATTTCCAGGTCACAGGGTTCCCGCCAGTCTGGATTGAAGTAACCCACCTCCACAAATAGGTCCCTTCGAATCACCACAGCAGGAAAACGTACCAAGGAAGAATTGGAAAAAAGCCTAATTAATGCATTATGGGGCGGCAAAAATTGATCCTGCTGAAATACTTGCCGTTTCATAATTCGTTCCTGGGCATCCACCACCCAGACCCCAAATAATAAAACTGGGTATTGGTTCCCTAACTCCTGCAACTTATTGACCAGCCGACCCAATCCCTGGGGCAAAAAAAAATCATCGTCATGCAGAACCATCACATACTGCCCCGTGGCCCATTGGATAGCACGGTTCCAATTTTGGGCCATGCCCAACGGCTGTTGATGATGTTCGTAGCGCCAGGAGCCTGACCAATTCTCCAACACCTCAGCGGCGATCGCCTGCCCGTGACTAGTGTCGGAATCATCGGTAATGACCACCTCTATATCAGTGCCATCCCCAACGGCGATCGACTCCAAACCCCGCCTGAGCCAACCAGGGCGGTTGTAGGCAGGAATACAAACACTCAATAAGGGCGTTTTAGGCACTACTTTCCTTTCTCCCAGCCCACCCCATCCATGGCCAAGCCGTTTGAAATTAGGATCGACTAATTATGGGGATTATCCCCTTAGCCCTGGAGCCAGCGGGCCGCATCCTTAGCGTGGTAAGTCAAAATCAAATCTGCCCCGGCCCGTTTAAAGCTGGTCAGGGTTTCCAGAGTTACTTTTTGCTCATCAATCCAACCGTTGAGGGCGGCGGCCTTCACCATGGAATATTCCCCGGAAACGTTATAGGCCGCTACCGGCAGATTGGTCATTTCCTTAATGCGCCAAATAATATCCATATAGGACAAAGCTGGTTTGACCATTACCATATCCGCTCCCTCCAGCAAATCCAATTCCACCTCTTTGAGGGCTTCCCGACTGTTGCCTGGGTCCATTTGGTACGTACGGCGATCGCCAAATTGGGGGGAGGAGTCCGCCGCATCCCGGAAGGGGCCGTAATAGGCCGAGGCATACTTAGCTGCGTAGGAAAGAATGGGAATATTTTGGAAATCATGGTCATCTAACGCTTCCCGAATGGCCTGGACAAAACCATCCATCATCCCTGAGGGCGCAATGATATCCGCCCCGGCATTGGCCTGGGAAACAGCGGTTTTCTTCAACAATTCCAGGGTGGGATCATTCAACACCCGGCCGGTCAAATCCCCAGTTTCCAAATAGCCACAGTGGCCATGGTTAGTGTATTCACACAAACAAGTATCAACAATGACCACCAAATCCGGCACCGCTTTTTTCACCGCTTCCGTCGCTTTTTGGACAATGCCACAATCATGCCAAGCTCCAGTGGCGTCGGTATCCTTATCTTCGGGAATGCCAAAGAGAATAATGGCGGGAATGCCTAAATCCCGTACTTCCTTTGCTTCATCAACAATTTTGTCCACCGATAACTGGTACACTCCTGGCATGGACACCACTTCCTTGGCAATAGCATTACCAGGCACGGCAAACAGGGGATAAATCAAATCATTGACGGTGAGGGTATTTTCCCTGACCATGCGGCGGAGAACATCGGTTTGGCGCAGACGACGGGGACGGGTGGTGGGAAACATAGTGATGACTAAATATTTTGCTTAATGTAGTTTTTTAAAATTTTTAAAGTAAAAGCCTGGCCCTAGCGATTAATTGACGTTGCCAGTTGACCAATTTTTGCCCCCTAAACCGACCCACTAACGCGACCGCAATTCCGGGGGACTTTTCTCTAGTTTCCCCCCACTGGGGGAGACAGGGGGACTTTTAAAACCCTCTCTCAGTTAACTTGAAGATGGGTTAAATCAGCTTGACAAACCGTAGACCGTAGAGGAGACCAAGGGCGACCCCGGTAAAAACAGCAATATAACCAATGAAAATGCCAACACCAGCGGCCATGATTTTGTTCCTCGCTTTGATGAAAACGTTGTAATTGTTTGCTATTGTACGATCGAGCGCCACCGATTGAACCAGCAACTTATGGCCACCACCATCCCCGTTCCCCTGCCCCAGTCCTGTCTCT
>NZ_JADEWJ010000361.1:0-3091 GCF_015207725.1 Synechocystis sp. LEGE 06083 | reverse complement strand
AGCTAACACCCATTCCCAAATACTTCAACAAACCTTAAGGCAGTTGGAGCGGGCTTGGGATGATATGCACAAAAGAGGGTTTGGTTTTCCGCGCTTTAAAAAGCGGCACAGTCTGCGTTCATTTGTCTTCCCTCAGTTAGGGAAAAACCCGGTGTCCGCAGAAGGGATCAAACTTCCGAAAATTGGCATAGTGGGGTGGCACTATTCCCGTCCTATTCCAGATGGGTTTATGGCGAAACAAGCGAGGGTAGTGAGAAAAGCATCGGGCTATTTTGTGATGCTTACCTTGCAATCAGATGTGAGTGTTCCAGATGTGCCTTTCCATGGTCATCCCATCGGTGTTGATGTGGGCTTGGAATATTTTCTCTCCACATCCGACGGTGTACGGGTAAAGCGTCCCCGTTTCTTCGGTAAACTTCAACGTCAGCTTAAATTGCTACAACGAAGGCTCAAAACGAAACAAAGGGGGAGTGCCAATGAGGCTAAACTCCGTCGCAAAATAGCAAGACTTCATGAAAGAATTGCTGATACCCGTAAGGATTGGCATTTTAAGTTAGCTCACCAGTTGTGTGACCAGGGAGACTCCATTTTTGTGGAAGACCTTGATTTTCGCATTATGGCTAAAGGAATGCTAGGAAAACATACTCTCGATGCTGGACTGGGACAATTTGTTAATCAAATTTTGCCTTGGGTCTGTTTTCAAAGAGGAGTGTTTTACGGCAAGGTAGACCCCAAAGGGACAAGTCAACAATGTCCTGATTGTGGGGCTAGGGTCTCAAAGGACTTAAGCGTGAGAATACACCACTGTCCTGAATGTGGCTCGATTAAACCTAGGGATACTGCCGCCGCCCAAGTAATTTGTACCCGTGGGCAACGGGGAATAGAAAATGTCTGTGGAGTCGAGGTGACGGGGATTCTGGTAACAGGGTCTAGTCAACTGGCTGTGAAGCAGAAAACCTAGATTGTGAGGTCTAGGAATCCCCCGGCTTTAGCCGGGTTGGAGGATGTCAACAACCTCACCACCGATCAAGCTTATCGTAGCACCATGGCGATCGGTTTTTCCCAAGCTCAATTGGAACGTGGACATCCCCTAACCATTTTTCTCAATGACCAGGGCATCTTACTCGCTTCCAAGGCCAAAGCCGATCAGTACCAAGAGCAACAAGCAACTCTCCGGGCCATTATGAAAAAGGGCGGCCTGGTTATCGCTTGTCCAGCCTGCATGAAAAAGTATGGAATTAGCGAAAGCGATCTGCTGGAGGGAATCAAAGTTGGTAATCCGGCCCTAACTGGAGAAGCTTTATTCCAAGATGACACCAAAACCCTTTCCTGGTAGTGACTGAAATTAAGCAAATCTAAGGACAGAAAAGAGTGTCCTTGGTTTGCCTACCCGTGACTGGGTTAGTACCCTTTGCTAGCCCACAAAGATATTCTTCCGTGTCGGGTCTTAAAATAATGTCCGTTAGGTCTGCCCCCTCAATGTCCACTTCACCGAACTTAGTATTGGTGCCAAAGGAACCCTCCAAACGGGCATTACGGAGATTGGCATGGGTCAAACGGGCAGACTCAAAATCCACTCCCCGGGCGTCCGCTCCCTCTAAAATGGCACCGTCCATGTTGGCGGAAAAAAACCGTGCTCCCTGCAGATTAGCTCCGGTGAAATCCGCGCCCCGTAAATTGGCATGGTCAAAGATGGAACCATGTAGATCTTGATGGGAAAAATCCGCCCCCACCAGGTTGCCCCGGTTGTAGTCTAGGGCGAGGCTAGGGCTAGTGAGGATGACAAGGGCCAGGATGAAAGTGGCAACTACTAAGCCAGCTTGAACTACGGGTTGCCATCGGCCCAGGGGATTTGCTTTTTCCCTCTGGACTCTGGCGATCGCCTTCCATGGGGATAGATTATGGACGAAAAATTTTTGACAAATTACTAAAAAGTTCATTAACATCCAACTCCCATAGCGCTTACCTTTTTCCACTATACATCAGCTCCTAAGAGCCTGTTAGTCAAGTTTTACTTCTCGAACCAATCTGCTTATATCTGATCAGAGGAGAGAATTTTTACTTAGTTTTCCTAAACATTGGAGAATTAAGAAGGCTTTTAAAAAGCAGACTAAATACCATCATTCCTACCATCGAACTAATCAATCATCCTGCAGGGCTAAAAGTTTTTCATTCAACACCTGTAAATATTCATTACTGATGTCATCGGCTAATATTCCCTTTGCTAAGGCATCATTAATGGCGCTTTTTTCTGCTATGTAGAGACGACGATATAGACCATCAATGTATTCTTTTTCTACCTCACCCTCAGAAAAAATTAAATTTCTTTGGTTATAAAAATTTCTTAATTCTTGCTCAGAATTGGCAATGCGAGCTTGGTAATCGGCGAATAATTCTTCGTACAAAAACTTAGGTAAACTGCCCGTTTCCAACAGATATTTTAATTCCCCTTGGGCCGCCTTGGCCGTAACTAAATTTAGCTGGAGCACAGCAATTTTTTCGGCCAGGGGAGACGGTTTGCTCAATTGTAATTTTTTCACCACCCAAGGCAGACTTAAACCTTGCCCAATTAGGGAAACCATCACAGTGCTAAAGACTAAGGTAACCACCTGCTCCCTTCCCGGTAAAGTGAGGGGCAGGGCCAAAGCTAGGGCCATGGAAAGAGAACCTTTAACATTGCCAGCGATCAGCACATGTTGCCAGCGCAGGGGCAAAGGCCGGTCAAAGAAGCGGAGTAGATAAAGGAGGGGATAAATGGAAAAAATACGGCCAATTTGGTAGGCCACAATGGCAATTAGGGCGGCGGGAATGGTGGCCAATAGAATGCGGGGATAGACCTCAATGCCCACCAAGAGAAAAATCAGGGTGTTGACGCCAAAACCGGCATATTGCCAGAAGCTTAACAGGGTAACTTTGATGGAAGCGGATGTTTCCTTGAAGGCTAGGTTGCCGATTACTAACCCCGCCACCACCACTTCGATCGCACTGGAAACCCCCAAAAATTGACCAATTTGAAAGGTTCCTAGGGATACAGACACCGTCAGCAGAATGTCGCTCAGATCGTCGTCTAGCTGACGGAACAGGCCGACGC